>NZ_JBHTLQ010000012.1:0-92187 GCF_042679085.1 Phenylobacterium conjunctum
TGGCCGACGCCGCCGCCCTGGCCGCCGCCCTGGCCGCGCCGGCCGCCGCCGCGGGGGAAAAGCACTAAGACGACAGCTGGGGGCGGCCTGACGGTCGTCCCCAGTCCGTGCGCCCGCAACCGGGTCGGGTGCCAAACCTCGAATCCCGCCCCGATAGAGATTTGGTCGATCTGCCTTTTGGCGAATCTCCATAGCTATGACGTTGCTTGAGCGCGCTTCGCCTCTGAAGGAACGGTCAGACAGGTTATGGACGAGGGCGAGATCGACGGACCTCCAAGTCGCCAAGTCATCGCCCTGTCGATCGACTATGTTCTAAAGATCGCAGACATCGTTACCCAGGGCGCCCAGGGCGACCTTGTAACGGCTGTGGTTTATCTCGCGATCTCCCGCGCGAACCTCAGGGAAGCCTTCAAAAGCCCCCGCACCGCCCGCCGACATGCCGGGGTGCTGGATGTGCCGGACGATCAGGCGCGGCAATCGGTCAGCGTCCTGGCCATCTCGCGTGAACTTGCCCTGCCCTATGAAACGACGCGCCGCCATGTGGGGAAGCTTACCGCGCTGGGGCTTTGCCGACGCGGCGAGGACGGGGGCGTTGTCATTCCCTACGAGGTCGCCAGCGGGGAAGCGTCGCTCAGCGGGATCGACGCAATCTGGCGCGCCACCCTGGTCTTCATCTGCGACCTGGATGCGCTCAGCGTCACCTATGAGGCCAAGCGCCGGAGGATCGCGCCCGACTTTCGCAGGATCGTGGCGCGGATGGCGGCCTACTACCTGCTGGACCTGCTCAACCTGGCCCGCGCCAGTGTGGGCCTGAACACCCAGACCGCCCTGCTGGTCCTGGCGATCATCCGGGCCAATTCCCTGCACATCGCCCGCGACGCGGAGGCCGGTCCCCGCTACGCCCGCCCGGACACGCCGCCGCCCGACGACCTGCGTCGTCCAGTGACCACCCACGCCATCGCCCGACAGCTGAAGATGCCCTACGAGACCGCGCGGCGGCAGGTCGGCTGGCTGGAAGAGGCCGGACTATGCACCCGGCGTGGCCGCGGCCTGGTCATCCCCACCTCGGCCCTTGAGCGGCCGGAGATGCTCCACGCGATCGAGGCCAACTGGGCGCTGGCCCGAAGCCTGATGGAGAACCTCGCCGGCCTTGGCCTGGGCGCCGCCCAGGCCCGCCGCTGGCTACAGCGCGACGGCCGGACCTAGAAGCGTTCTAGCGCTCCGTGTCGACGGAAGCCTGCATGACGTCGTTGTAGCGCGCGCCCTGGACCGTGCTGTCATTCACGATCTCGTCGACCCGCGCCATCACGGCCGCGGACAGGACGACGTCCGCGGCGGCGGCGTTCTCCCGCATGTGATCGGGGCTCGACGTGCCGGGGATCGGCACGATGATCGGGTCCTTCTGCAGCAGCCAGGCCAGGCAGAGCTGGGCCGGCGTGCAGCCGGCTTCGCGGGCCACGGCCTCGAACTGGGCCAGAAGGTCGAGATTGGCGGCGAAGGCCTCGCCCATGAAGCGCGGCATGGCTTGGCGGAAGTCGCCGTCCTTGATGTCCGCGGCGCTGCGCACGCCGCCGGCCAGGAAACCCCGCCCCACCGGGCTGAAGGCCACGAAGGTCACGCCCAGCTCGCGGCAAGCGTCCAGCACGGCGATCTCGGGGTTGCGGGTCCAGGGGGAGTATTCCGTCTGCAGGGCCGCGATCGGATGGGTCGCATGAGCCCGGCGCAGGGTGGGCGCGGAGACTTCCGACAGGCCGATACTGCGAATCTTGCCGGCCTTCACCAGATCGGCCAAGGCGCCGACGCTGTCCTCGATAGGCACCCGGCGGTCCCACCGGTGCAGATAGTAGAGGTCGATGACCTCGGTCTTCAGCAGCTTCAGGGAAAGCTCGCAGGTCTCCTTCAGGACGTCGGGGTGGCCGTTCAGTTCGCGCTGGGTCCCACGGCTGAGGCCCGCCTTGGAGCAGAGCACGATCTTGTCGCGGTGCGGACCCAGCACCTCGCCCACCAGGGTCTCGTTGTGGCCCAGGCCGTAGACGGCGGCGGTGTCGAAGAAGGTGTAGCCGGCGTCCAGGGCGCCCAGCAGCACCTGCTCGGCCTGTTCCCGGGGCGGCGGCGGGCCGTAGGCGTGGGACAGGCTCATGCAGCCCAGGCCAATGGCCGAAACCTCAAACTCTCCGACGCGGCGCTTCTGCATGGATGTGTCCCTCTGATGGCTCAGGACTTCAAAGGCCGGTCAGCCACCAGGGTCAAGCGCCATGCGGCTCAAAGGGCGTCGAGGCGCGGCGGGGGCCCATAGGCGTTGGGGCCAGGGTCGCCCTTGAGCAGGCCCAGCTCCACCCAGCCCCAGAGGTTCAGGAGCGTGGCCGCCAGCATCAGCACGACGCCGACCAGTGGCGGTGACAGCGAGGCCCACATCGCCAGCAGGTAGGGACCCAAGGCCAGCAGGACCAGCCAGCGCCAGTCCCGACCACGGTCATGAACCCGCCGCACGCCGACCGCCACGAGGGGGATCAGCAAGAGCAGAATGGGCAGGAACAGCGGCGCCGACCAGGGCCCGACCACCAGCGAGGCCGCTAGGCCAAGGATCCAGACGAGGCCGATAAGGGCTGAACAGATCAGCTGGACCCGCCAGAAGGCCAGCCGGCTCGAACGCCCCGAAAACTTGAAAAGTCGATCCAGCACACCCGCCCCCAGCCCTGCAATCTTGGAGATCACTTGGTGCGGACACAATCAAGAATGAGGGGAGAGCCGTTATTTCTTCCGCCGTTCCAGTGTCTTCAGATAGGCGATGAGATCATTGCTCGAGGCCTCATCGAAGGTGAACTCCGGCATGCCGTGGTGTCCCGTGGAGATCCCCTCGACCAGGGCTTCCTGGATGTCTTCCACCGGGTAGCGGTCGTGCAGGGTCCGGAAGGGCGGCGACTTCGGGTTGGGGCTCTTCCCCGTCCGGCCGACCGCGTGGCACGAGGCGCAATAGGTCTGGGCGATCTTCTGGCCCTTGGAGGCGCTGGGCGTCTGGGCGTGCGCTGCGCCGGCCAGGATCGTCAGAAGTCCAAGGATCGGCAGCAGACGCATATCGGGCTCCGTCAGACGACTTCTTCGCCCAGGCCGCGGACGAAGTCCGGAAGCCAGGGATTGCGGCCGGGCTTCATCCGCTCAGCGCGATAGATATGGCCGAGATCGGCATAGGCGCGGTCGAAATTCTTGTTCACGATCACGTAGTCGTACTCAGCCCAGTGCTTGATCTCCTCGCGGCCGAGGGTCATGCGGCTCTGGATGATCTGCTCGGAATCCTGGGCGCGGGCGTGCAGCCGGCGGGACAGATCGGCCCAGGACGGCGGCAGGATGAACACCTTCACGCAGTCGTCCGGGGCCTGCGCCTTCACCTGGGCGGCGCCTTGCCAGTCGATGTCGAACAGGACGTCGTGGCCGGCCTCGAGCGCGGCCATCACCGGCGCCTTGGGGGTGCCGTACAGGTTGCCGTTGACCTCGGCCCATTCCAGGAACTGGCCCTCGGCGATACGGGCCTCAAAGGTCGGGCGATCGAGAAAATAGTACTCCCGCCCCTCCTCCTCGCCCGGGCGCGGGGCGCGGGTGGTGCAGGAGATGGACAGGTTCAGGTCCGAATAGTCGGCGACCAGGCGGCGGGACAGCGAGGTCTTGCCGGCGCCGGCCGGGCTGGAGACGAGCAGCAGCAGGCCGCGACGCTGGGTTTCCCACGGACGGGGATGATCGCCGTCACTCGACATTCTGCACCTGCTCCCGGAACTGTTCGACCACGGCCTTTAGCTCCAGGCCCACGGCGGTCAAGGTCGGCAGGGCCGACTTGGAGCACAGAGTGTTGGTCTCACGCATGAATTCCTGGGTCAGGAAGTCCAGGCGACGGCCGGCGGCGGCGTCAGAGGCCAGCAGGGTGCGCGCGGCGGCGATGTGGCCCGCCAGGCGATCCAGCTCCTCGCGGACATCGGCCTTCACCGCCAGGGCGGCGGCCTCGACCACGATACGGTCGGCGACCAGGGCGCTGTCCCCGGCCAGTTCGCCCATGCGACGGGCGAAGCGGTCCTTGATGGCCATGGGCTGGCCGGCGGCGACGCCCTCGGCGTCAGTCACCAGGGCTGCGATACGGTCGACCAGTCCGCCCAGGACGCCCATCAGCTGAGCCCCCTCTTCCCGACGCGCTGCGAGCAGGCCGTCGAGGGCGATGGCCAGGGAGCCGGACATGGCCGCCTCCAGCGCCGCCAGGGCTTCGGGATCATCGGCGCCGGCGTCGGCCTCAATCACCCCGCGCAGGGCCAGGAGGCCGTCCAGGCGGGGCGGCGCGGCCCGGCCATCGGCGAGATAGGGCGCACCGGCCGCCAAATAGCGCTCGAGCTGGTCGATATTGATGCGGACGGCGCCCGCGCCCTCAGCCCGCTTGGCGGTGACGCCGACCGTCACCTGGCCGCGCTGGAACCGGGACTGCGCGCCCTCGCGGGCGGCGCGGTCGAGGCCATCGAAGCCCGGCGGCCCGCGGAAGCGGACCTCCAGGTTGCGGCCATTCACCGAGCGCGCCTCGACCGCCCAGGTCCAGTCGCCCAACGCGCCCTCAGCCCGGCCGAAGCCGGTCATTCCGGACAAGGCCATCAGGGCTCAGCCTTGACCTTCGACGCGTCCACAGCGCCGTCCAGGCCCTCGCCGCCGGACGAAGCCGCCCGCTGGCGCTCCACATTGCGCCAGCGCGCGACGTTGGCGTTGTGCTGCTCAAGGGTGGAGGCGAAGACGTGGCCGCCGGTGCCGTCGGCGACGAAATAGAGCTCGTCGGTCTTTGGCGGATCGAGCACAGCGGCGATCGCCGCCCGGCCCGGATTGGCGATGGGCGTCGGCGGCAGGCCGTCGATCTGATAGGTGTTGTAGGGCGTCGCCTGAGCCAGTTCCGAGGCGCGGATGCCCCGGCCCAGGGGCCGACCGCCGGTGATGCCGTAGATGATCGTCGGATCGCTCTGCAGCCGCATGCCGGAACGCAACCTGTTCAGGAACACGGCGGCGACACGCGGACGCTCGCTGGCCTTGCCGGTCTCCTTCTCGACGATAGAGGCCAGGGTGACGGCCTCCATCGGCGTGGTGAAGGGCAGGCCCGGCTGGCGGCGGGCCCACAGGGTGGCGAGCAGTTCGTCGCGGGCGTCCATCATCCGCTTCAGCACCTTGGCGCGGTCCTCGCCGCGTTCGTACTGATAGGTCTCGGGCAGGATGGAGCCTTCGGCCGGCGCGGGCGCCTCGCCGGTCAGGTCGCTCTTCTTAGCCAGGATCTCGACCACCATCTCGCTGGTCAGGCCCTCGGCGATGGTCACCTGGTGCTTGACGATGCGGCCATGGCGGATGTCATCGAGGATGCGGGCCATGGAGGCCTTGCTGGGCACCTCGTATTCGCCGGCCTTCATCTGGCGCGCCGCGCCGGTGGCCTGGGCGGCGGCGATGAAGATGGCGCTGGAGCGCACCACGCCGGCGCGTTCCAGGGTCGAGGCGATCTCCGGCAGGCTGGCGCCGCGGCGCAGCTCCACCGTCGTCACGTCGCCCGACTTCGCGGCGGGGCCTGGCCCCTGATAGGTCCAGACGGCCCACATCAGGGCGGCCATCAGCACGACCACGAAGGTCGCGGCCGCGCTGAGCGCGGTGGTGATCAGGCGGCGGGCCGGCGAAACCCCACCCTTGGCGGACCGGCGGTTCCCGCTCACGGGACCTTCTTAAAGATCACGGAGGCGTTGGTGCCGCCGAAGCCGAAGCTGTTGGACAGGGCGACGTCGATCTTCATCGGCTTGGGCTTGTTCGGCACCAGGTCGATCTCGGTCTCCACGGAGGGATTTTCGAGGTTGATCGTCGGCGGGGCGATCTGGTCGCGGATCGCCAGGGCGGTGAAGGCCGCCTCGATGGCCCCGGCGGCGCCCAGCAGGTGGCCGGTGGCCGACTTGGTCGACGACATGGTCAGGCCCTTGACGGCGTTGCCCATCAGGCGGGTGACCGCGCCCAGCTCGATCTCGTCGCCCAGCGGCGTCGAGGTGCCGTGGGCGTTGACGTAGTCGACCTCGGAGGCCTGGATGCCCGCGTCCTTGAGGGCGGCGCGCATGGCGCGGAAGCCGCCGTCGCCGTCCTCGGCGGGGGCGGTGATGTGATAGGCGTCGCCGGCCAGGCCATAGCCTGACACTTCGCAATAGATCTTCGCGCCGCGCGCCTTGGCGTGTTCGTACTCTTCCAGCACCAGAACGCCCGCGCCCTCGCCCATGACAAAGCCGTCGCGGTCCTTGTCATAGGGCCGGCTGGCCTTTTCCGGGGCGTCGTTGAAGCCCGTGGACATGGCGCGGCAGGCGATGAAGCCCGCAATGCCAACCGGGCAGATGGCGGCTTCGGCGCCGCCGGCCACCATGACGTCAGCGTCGCCGTACTTGATCATCCGGGCGGCGTCGCCGATGGCGTGGGCGCCCGTGGCGCAGGCCGTCACGACCGAGTGGTTCGGGCCCTTGAAGCCGTAGCGGATGGAGACCTGGCCCGAGGCCAGGTTGATCAGGGCCGAGGGGATGAAGAAGGGGCTGATCCGACGCGGCCCCTTCTCGTGCAGCTCGACACTGTTCTTCTCGATGGTGGCCAGGCCGCCGATGCCGGAGCCGATGATCACGCCGGTGCGCTCACGGCCCTCGTCGTCTTCCGGCTGCCAGCCGGAATCCTTCACCGCCTCGTCGGCCGCGGCCATGGCGTAGAGGATGAAGTCGTCGACCCGGCGCTGGTCCTTGGGCGCCATGGTCTGGTCAGGGTCGAAGGAGCCTTCAACATCCGCGCCGCCGCCGCCGCGGCCATCGACCCGCGGCACTTCGCAGGCGACCTGGCAGGCATAGTCGCTGGGGTCGAAGGTGGTGATCCGGCCCGCGCCGGACTTGCCCGCGAGAATGGCCTTCCAGCTGAGCTCACGACCTTGGCCGAGAGGGGTCAGGAGACCGATGCCAGTGACGACGACACGACGCATGTGGACGCTCCAATACGCAGACCGCCGCGCCTTCGGGTGAAGGTCGCGGCGGCCAAATCTTCGACGAGACCGGGGCCTTTAGGCGCCCAGACGTTCTCCGATGAACTTCACCGCGTCACCCACGGTCTGGATGTGTTCGGCGGCGTCGTCCGGGATTTCGATGTCGAATTCCTCTTCGAAGGCCATGACCAGCTCGACGTTGTCGAGGCTGTCGGCGCCCAGATCGTCGATGAAGGAAGCCTTCTCGGTGACCTTTTCCGGGTCGGCGTCGAGGTGTTCGATGACGATCTTGCGCACGCGCTCAAGGATATCGGACATTCGTAGTAAGTCCCTGTTGTTCAACTGATCCATCTGCGACCGCCGACAGGATGTCAACCGCTCGCGGAACTAGGTTTCGAGACCTGAGCCTCTCCGGTTCGAGGTGGCCGTAGCATGTTCGTCCCGGCGAGGCCAGCCGGTCAGATCATGGCCATGCCGCCGTTCACGTGCAGGGTCTGGCCCGTCATGTAGGCGGCTTCGTCACTGGCGAGATAGGCGCAGGCCGCGGCCACTTCGCTGCCCTGCCCCAGCCGGCCGGCCGGAATCGTGCCCATGATCTGGGCCTTCTGGGCTTCGTTCAGGGCGTCGGTCATCGGGCTCTCGATGAAGCCCGGCGCCACGCAATTCACCGTGATCCCGCGCGAGGCCACTTCCTGGGCCAGGGACTTCGAGAAGCCGATCATGCCGGCCTTGGAGGCCGCATAGTTGGTCTGGCCCGGGTTGCCCATCACGCCCACGACCGAGGTGATGCCGATGATGCGGCCGAAGCGGCGCTTCATCATCCCGCGCATGGCGGCCCGCGACAGGCGGAAATAGCTTTCCAGATTGACCTTGAGGACCTGGTCCCAGTCGTCATCCTTCATGCGCATCAGCAGGCCGTCGCGGGTGATGCCGGCGTTGGCGACCAGGATGTCGAGCTGGCCGGTGGCCTTCTCGGCCCGGCCCACCAGGCCGTCGACCGATTCGGCGTCGGACAGGTTGGCGGCTTCCACCGAGACCCGCTCGCCCAACTGGCCGGCGAGTTCGCTCAGCACCGCCTCGCGGGTGCCGGACAGGACGACATGCGCGCCCTGGGCGTGGAGCGTGCGGGCGATCTCAGCCCCGATGCCGCCGGTGGCGCCGGTGACGAGGGCGGTCTTGCCGGAAAGGTCGAACATCATTCTCGTCCCTAGAGCGACTTGGCGAAGGCTTCGAGGTCCGCCGGGGTGTTGAGCGGGGTGGCTTCCGAATCGGGGGCGATGCGCTTGGCCATGCCGGACAGCACCTTGCCGGAGCCCGCCTCGGCGAAGCGGGTCACGCCGCCGTCGCCGGCCAGCCAGATCATGCTCTCGCGCCAGCGCACGCGGCCGGTGACCTGCTCCACCAGCATCTTGCGGATGGCCTCGGGGTCCAGGGTCGGGCGCGCGGTGACGTTGGCCACCAGCGGCGCGCGCGGGGCCAGGATGGTGGCGTCGGCCAGGGCCTGGGCCATCTCGTCGGCGGCCGGCTGCATCAGCGGGCAGTGGAAGGGCGCGGACACGTTCAGCGGGATGGCCCGGGCGCCCAGGGCCTTGGCGGCCTCGATGGCGGCGTCCACGGCGGCCTTGGCGCCGGAGATCACGACATTGCCGGCGTTATTGTCATTAGCGACCACGCAGACCCCGACCTTGGCGCCTTCAGCGGCGGCGGCCTCGGCGAGGGCGACGTCGGTCTTGGGGCCGATCAGCGAGGCCATGGCCCCCTCGCCCACCGGCACGGCCCGCTGCATGGCCTGGCCGCGCAGCTTCAGCAGCCGGGCGGTGTCGGCCAGGCTGATAGCGCCGGCGGCGGCCAGGGCGGAGTATTCGCCCAGGCTGTGACCGGCCACGAAGCCGGCCTTCTCGATGGAGACGCCGAACTCCTTGTCCAGGGTGCGGATCACCGCCAGGGACACAGCCATCAGCGCCGGCTGGGCGTTCTCGGTCAGGGTCAGGTCGGCCTCGGGGCCGTCCTTCATCAGGGCGAACAGCTTCTGACCCAGGGCGTCGTCGACCTCCTGGAAGACTTCGCGGGCGGCGCCGAAGGCCTCGGCGAGATCGGCGCCCATGCCGACGGCCTGGCTGCCCTGGCCGGGGAAGATAAAGGCGAGGGTCATGGGGTGCTCCCGTCCTGGCGCTGTCGCGCTCTTCGTCGATTCCGAGCCGCGAGGGTTAGGGGATAAGCCGGGCCTGGGCAAGGTTCGCCCCCTCCCCTTGCGTCATACTGGAAATCGCCGGCCGGACCCGCCAAGGTGGCTCCAACGATAAAGGGAGGTCTCCATGCGCGCCGTCATCCGCCGCAACAAGCAACTGATCTGCGACGAGATTCCGGAGCTGACCCCGGGGCCAGGTCAGGTGCTGGTGAAGACCCTGGCCTGCGGGATCTGCGGCTCGGACCTGCACGCCCTGCACCACATGGAGCACATGATCGAGACCACGCGGCGGGCGAGCGGCGGAGATGCGGGGACCTTCAACCCCACCGCCGACACCGTGTTCGGCCATGAGTTCTGCGCCGAGATCCTCGACCACGGCCCGGGCTCGCCCAAGACCCTGAAGGCCGGGACCCGCGTGGTCAGCGTGCCGGTGACCATGACCGCCAGCGGCATCGAGGCCCTGGGCTATTCCAACGCCCTGCCCGGCGGGTTCGCCGAGCGCATGCTGCTCACCGAGGCCATGATCCTGGAAGTGCCGAACGGCCTGCCCACCGACCAGGCCGCCCTGACCGAGCCCTTCGCGGTCGGCGCGCACGCCGTCGCCAAGGCCAAGCTCGACAAGGACTCGGTCTGCCTGGTGATCGGCTGCGGCCCGGTTGGCCTGGCGGTGATCGCGGGGCTGAAGGCCAAGGGCCATGGCCCGGTGATCGCCTCGGACTATTCCCCCCGCCGCCGCGCCGCCGCCGAGATGCTGGGCGCCGACGTGGTGATCGATCCGGCCAAGGAAAGCCCGCACGCCCGCTGGGACAGCTTCGGTGTCCCCACCGCCCGCGCCGCCCAGCAGATGGCCAGGATGATGGGCAAGACGTTTGGCCAGCCCGTGGTGTTCGAATGCGTCGGCGCGCCAGGCGTCCTGCAGCACCTGATCGAGGCCTCGCCGGCCGGGAGCCAGATCGTGGTCGCCGGGGTCTGCATGGAGACCGACAAGATCGAGCCGACCATCGCCATCACCAAGGAGATCGAACTGACCTTCGTCTTCGGCTACACGCCGGACGAGTTCGCCATGACCCTGCGACAGCTGTCCGAAGGGGTGATCGATGTGAGTCGGGTGGTGACCGGAAAGGTCGGCCTGGACGAGGTCGCCCAAGCTTTCGTCACCCTTGGTGATCCGGAAGCACACGTCAAAATTCTCGTGGAACCAGGACGTTAGGCCCAAAGGCGCCGTGTCCCGAACGGCACGGCGCCCACAAATGTGACAGTTTTGAACCCGCAGGAGTTGACTGCGCCGCCCAAGCCAAAGCCATTGTCGCCGCGCGGGACGAACGTCGTTCCGCCAAAACGCAAAGCCTTTGGGGGAACGCCATGCCGGCTTCCAATATCCGCCTTCGCGCCGTGCTCGGCGCGAGCCTGCTCGCCATTTCCGCCGCCCTGCCGGCGATGGCCTTCGCCGCTGACACGACGACGGACGTCGAAGAACTGGTGGTCACCGCGCGGAAGCGCGACGAGGCCTTGATCGACGTTCCGTTCTCGGTCAACGCCATGTCCGAGACCAAGATGCGCGCCTCGGGCGCCGTCAATCTTGAAGACATCTCGCGCAACATCGCGGGCTTCACCGTCCAGAACCTCGGCCCCGGCCAGAGCCAGGTCGCGATCCGCGGCATCTCCGCCGGCCAGCTCGCCCGCGACCAGCCGGGCGTGAAGGAACAGGTCGGCGTCTATCTCGACGAAAGCGTTGTCTCGCTGTCGCTGTTCACCCCGGACCTCGACCTGTTCGACCTGAGCCGCATCGAAGTGCTGCGTGGGCCGCAGGGCACCCTGTTCGGCTCTGGCTCGCTCTCGGGCACCGTCCGCTACATCACCAACCAGCCGCAGCTGGGCGAGCTGAGCGGCTCGGCGGAAGGCACCGGCAGCTTCGTCACCCACGGCGGCCGTGGCGCCGACCTGAAGGGCGCCATCAACATCCCGATCGGCGACCAGGTGGCCCTGCGCGTCGTGGCCTATGGCTCGCAGTTCCCCGGCTTCATCGACGCGGTCCAGCCGGACGGCTCGATCAACGAGGACGTCAATGACGGCACCCGGACCGGCTTCCGCATCGCCGCCAAGATCCAGGCCACCGACAACCTGACCATCACCCCGCGCTATCTGCAGCAGAACGTGTCGGTGAACGGCTTCAACCGCGTCGACCGGTTCAACATCCTGGGCAACCCCTACACGACCACCCGGCCGAAGGTGTCCCTGGGCAATCTGAACCAGTACACCCAGCTCGAAGAGAAGTTCTCCGACAAGTTCAAGCTGGCCGACCTGACCGTCGCCCTGGACCTGGGCGGTATGACCCTGACCTCGATCTCGTCCTACACGGACCGCGACGTGCTGGTCGTGCGCGACGCGACGGCCCTGACCGGCTCGATCACCGGCGGCTCCATCGGCCTGGGCGCCAATGTCTACACCCTGGACGCGCCGCTCTATGACACCACGGGCGTCAAGCTGTTCACCCAGGAAGTCCGCCTGGCCTCGAACAACGCCGAGAAGCTGGATTGGGTGGTCGGCGCCTTCTACAGCGACATGGACCGCGACTACGCCCAGTACCTGGATGTCGCCGGCTTCAGCAAGCTGACCGGCATCCCGACCAAGGGCGCCCGCGCCCCGACCGACGCGCTCTACTACTCCACGGTGCCCTACACCCTGAAGCAGTCGGCGGTGTTCGGTGAAGCCACCCTGCACGTCAACGACCGCCTGGACGTGACCGCCGGTCTGCGCCTGGCCCGCTATGAAGAGAAGCGCAAGCTGACCTTCGACGGCATCTTCGCCGACGTGACCATCGACTATCCGGGCAATGTGAAGGCCGACGACTCCGCCCCGCGGGTCATCGTCGCCTACAAGGCCACCGACAACCTGACCATCAACGGCCAGATCTCGAAGGGCTTCCGCCTGGGCGGCGTCAACGACCCGCTGAACAAGCCGCTCTGCAACGCGGCCGACCTGGCGACCTTCACGCCCCTGGCCAAGCCGAGCTTCGAGAACGAGCAGGTCTGGAACTACGAAGCCGGCATGAAAGCCAAGATCCCGGGCGGCTCCTTCACCGCCGCGGCCTTCGTCTCGGACATCGAGAACCTGCAGGCCACCGTGGACGCGGGCAGCTGCTCCTCGCGGATCATCGTCAACGTGCCCAAGGCGCGCTCGATGGGCCTGGAAGCCGAGTTCAACAAGCAGCTGACCGAGAACTTCGACGTCAGCCTGTCGGCCTCCTGGAACAACTCGGAACTGCGTTCCAGCGTCCGCGACTCGTCGGGCGCGGTCCTGCAGTCCCTGCGTGACGGCAACCGCCTGCCCACTGTGCCGAAGTTCCAGGGCGCTGCGGCGGTTGGCTATGTGCGGCCCATGGAGAACGGCCTGACGGCGTTCAGCAACCTGTCGGTCCAGTATGTGGGCGACCGGTTCACCCAGATCTCCGACCAGGAGAGCAACCCGCGCACCGTCAGCCTGTTCAACATCGGCGCCCCGTCGGTGTCGTCGCTGAACTTCCAGCTGAAGCTGCCGGCCTACACCCAGGTGAACTTCCGCGTCGGCGTTCGCAGCGAGGACTGGGAAGCCGCCTTCTTCGTCAACAACCTGACGGACGAGAAGGCCGAGCTGGCCGTTGACCGCGAGCGCGGCCTGCGGGCCCGCTACGGCTACCTGGTCAGCCAGCCGCGCACCGTCGGCGTGACGGTCCGCCAGTCGTTCTAAGACCATGAAGGCCCGGCGTGGTCGCCCTCGGGCGGCGCGCCGGGCCATTTCGTCGCATCTGCGACGAGTTGAGATCGCTCAAGGCGCGAGCTCCGCATCCGGATCATAGTCCTCCCAACACACGGGAGGCCGAGATGGCTGGCAGACATGTGATCTGGGCGATGGCGGCGGCTTACGCCCTGCCGACTTTCGCCGCCGGGGCTTTGATGGGCGCCGTTCGTGTGCTGCTGGTCACGCCGCTGACAGGGCCAGTCGGCGCCGTCCTCCTCGAACTGCCGATGATGCTCGCGGTGGCCTGGTTTATCTGCGGCCTGATCCTCGGTGCGCCCTGGGCCAGCCGACGCTTCGCCGACCGATTGGCCATGGGCGTCGCCGCCTTCACCCTGCTGATGTCGTTGGAAATGCTCCTGGGGCTGCTGGTGTTCGGCCAGGCGCCGGGCGAGATTTTTCGCGGCCTGTCGGCCCCGGCCGGGCGGCTAGGGTTGCTGGGCCAGGCGGCGTTCGCCCTGCTCCCCCTCGTGCCACGCCCCGCGCCGGCGCCGCCCAAGCGGGCGTCGACCTCCGAGACCTTTCCCGCGGCCTGGCCCAGGGCTGACGCCTAGATCAGCATACCGGTTGTTTGAAGCCGCGCGGCCGCTAGGATGACCTTACGAGACGGCGAACCACGCCTCCGGGAGGAAATCCATGAGACTGACCAGCCCGCGCATCGCGCCCTTGGCCGATTCCGAGTTCGACGCCGAACAGGAAGAGATCGTCGCCCCCATGCGGGCCGGCGGCCGGGTGCTGAACATCTTCCGGACCATGGCGCGGACGCCCAAGGCCGCGAAGGGCTTCCTGGCCTGGGGGAACTACATCCTGTCGCGCCGCAACGACCTGCCCGCCCGTGAGCGGGAGATTGTCATCCTGCGCATCGGCTATCTCTGCCGCTCCGGCTATGAGTGGACCCAGCACACCGAGATCGGCCTGAAATCCGGCCTGACCGCCGCCGAGATCGCCGCGATCAAGACGGGCGCCGCCGCGCCGTCCTGGAGCCCTGCCGACGCCGCCCTGCTGCAGGCCAGCGACGAGCTGCACCACGACCAGTTCATCACCCCCGCCACCTGGACCGCCCTGAAGGCGCACTTCAGCGACAAGCAGTGCATGGACCTGGTCTACACCGCCGGCCAGTACACTCAGGTCTCCATGATCCTGAACACCTTCGGGGTGCAGCTGGACGAGGGCCAGACCCTCGATCCCGACCTGAAGGGCTTCTGATCATGCGGCTCGAAGGCAAGGTCTGCGTGGTGGTCGGCGCCGGCCAGACGCCGGGCGAGACGGTGGGTAATGGCCGGGCCATCGCCCTGTTGTTCGCGCGGCAAGGCGCGCAGGTGCTGTGCGTCGACCGGGCCCCGGAACGGGCCGAGGAGACGGCGGGCCTGATCGTGGCCGAGGGCGGCAAGGCCTTCGCCCATCAGGCCGACATCACCCGGCCGGACGAAGCGGCGGGGATCATCGCGGCGGCCAAGGCGCGCTGGGGCCGGATCGATGTGCTGGTCAATGATGTGGGCATCGGCGGCGGGGGCGACGGTCCCGCGCACCGGCTGGAAGAAGCCGCCTTCGACCGGATCATGACGGTCAATCTCAAGGGCATGTGGCTGACCATCAAGGCCGCCCTGCCCCTGATGCGCGAGGCGGGCCAGGGCTCGATCGTCAATGTCTCGTCCCTGGCCGGGATCGCCGGCGGGAACCAGATGGCCTACGAGGTCTCCAAGGCCGCCGTGAACCGCATGACCACCAGCGTCGCCCAGGCCAACGCCGGCAAGGGCGTGCGCTGCAACGCCATCGCCATGGGCCTGATGGACACGCCCATGGCCATCGAGGGCATCGCCCAGGCCACCGGCCAGAGCGTCGAGGCCGTGCGATCCAGCCGCGCCGCCCGGGTGCCGCTCGGCCAGAAGATGGGCGACGCCTGGGACACGGCCTATGCGGCCCTGTTCCTGGCCAGCGACGAGGCCCGATTCATCACGGGCGTCGTCCTGCCGGTGGACGGCGGCATGTCGAGCCGGATCGGGTGATCAGGCCTTGGTGGGCGGTGGCGGCGGAGGCCGCTTCTGTCCGAGCGCGGCGCAGGACGCGAAGCCGATGGGGCCCTGTTCGTCATAGAGCCGGCATTCGCCCACCGCGATCCCCTCGGCGGCCTGGTGGTCGGTCTTCTCGAACCCGATCCATTCGCCCACCGGCAGCCGGTGCAGATAGAGGGTCACGTCGGAATTGATGTAGCCCAGGCCCTTGTCCGAGACGTGGGCGAAGGGGCTGACGAAGTCGCAGGCCACGGCCACGCGCTGGAACGGGGTCAGCGGCATGCCGCCGACGATCTCACGCACCTCGGCCATCCAGGTCTGGCGCACGTCGTTGGGGTCGTTGAAGCCGCCCTTGATCGGCCGCGTGGCCCACATGCGGCCCATGGGACCATAGTCGGGCGGGGTGATGTCTTCCGGCTTCGGCACGTCCCAGTTGCCAGGACCATAGACCCGGCCCTCGGGCGCCTCGGTGCGGCGCAGGAACTGGCAGGACGCCTTGGCCATGGAGACGCCGCCGGAGATGAACTCCGCCTCGGCGACCTTGATCCGGCCGCCCTGGCGCACCAGGGCCGTGCGGACCTCGATGGGATCGAAGCCCGGCAGCTTGAACATGTCGACGGTCAGGCGGGCCGGAACAAAGTCCGGCTCGCCAAAGGCTTCCTCCAGGGCGTGTCCCAGAAGACCGGCGATAACGCGGCCGTGCAGGGATTGAGGATTCCAGGGCCCGCGGGCGATCGGCTGTGGGACGTAAAGAATACCGTCCCTTTGAAAGAATGGTTCGTTTTGCATGGCGCGGACCATGGCGGATTCCTTTCGCGGAGGCGAGACGGCTTGACCAGGATCAAGGCGGCCAGGGGCCGGCGGCCGGCCCAATCGGGGGGATTGCAAGGAGGCCATCATGTCCGAGACACAAGCGGCGCCCGACCTGGGCCGCCTGGATTTCTTCGGGGATCAGGTGCAGGCGACCCTGACCCGCGAGGTGGAGCATTCCACCGCCACCCTGTGGGCCTTCCTGACCGATCCCGCCAAGCTGCCGCTGTGGCTCGCGCCCGGCGATATCGAGCTGAAGGTCGGCGGCCGCGCGCGGCTGGACTTCGTGGACTCCGGGATCGTCATCGACAGCATCGTCAGCCAGCTCAAGCCGGGCGAGGTGCTGGAGTATTCCTGGAGCGGGCCGGGCGAGACCCTGCGACCGGTCTGCTGGAGCCTGGAGCCGACCGGCGCCGGGGCGCGGCTGACCCTGACCCTGGACATGCCGGCCAGCGAGGATGTCGCCCGGTCCTGCGCCGGGTGGGAAGCCCACCTGGAGATGCTGGCCGCCGCCCTTGAGGGCGTGCCGATCAAGTTCCCCTTCGAGCGCTTCAAGGCGACGCGGGAAGCCTACAAGGCCCGCCTGCCCTAACCCCCTACTGATCGACGGCGGTGGGCTTGCCGTCCTGGCGGTAGACCACCCCGCCCTTCATGACGAAGGCGACCTTCTCGAACTGGCCCACGTCCTTCAGCGGATCGCCGGGGACCGCGACGATGTCGGCGTAGCGACCGGCCTGGATCGCGCCGATCTTGTCCGACCCGATCAGGTCGGCGCTGTTGCGGGTGGCGGTGAAGATCGCCTCCATGGGCGACATGCCGCCTTGGGTGAGCAGCTTGAACTCCAGGGCGTGGTTCCCCTCCCCCAGGTCGGTGCCGTAGGCGATCTTCACGCCCGATTTCAGGGCCTTGGGGAAGTTCTGCTTGGGCAGCAGGTCATTGGCCAACTCCTTGGCCGCCGTGCCGGGGGTCAGCAGCTCCGGCGTCTTGCTGGCCGCCTCATAGAAGACATCGAACACGGTGAGCGTGGGCACCAGATAGGTTCCCTTGGCCTTCATCAGGGCGAAGGTCTCGTCGGTGGCGAAGGAGCCGTGCTCCACCGAATCCACCCCGGCCCGGACCGCCGCCTCGATGGCGTGGGCGGGATAGATGTGGGCCGCGACCTTCATGCCCAGCATATGAGCCGTATCGACGGCGGCCTTCATCTCGTCATCCGTCATCAGCTGCTGGCGCGGATCATCGCCGGTTGAGGCGATGCCGCCCGAGGGCATGATCTTGATGAGGTTGGCCCCGCGACGGCGATGCTCGCGCACCTTGATGCGCGCCATCTCGGGCGTATCGACGATGCCGTTGTCCCAGCCGTCGTGACGCAGGGCCGGATCCAGGCCCGAGCGCGGATCGCCATGGCCGGCGGTGGGGCCAAGCGGCTCCAGCGCCACCCACAGCCGGGGGCCGGCGATCTTGCCGTCGTCGATGGCGTTGCGCACAGCGACACTGTCGTCGCCGCCGCCGGCGTCGCGGGCGCTGGTGAAGCCTTGCTGCAGCATCTGGCGGGCGAAGACGGCGTCATCGAAGGCCCGGTCGATGGCCGAGTGGGTCACCCAGTCCTCGGTGGCGTTGGTCCGGCTGGGCAGCTTGGCGCCGACGTGGATGTGCACGTCGATGAAGCCCGGCATGACGGTGGCCTTTGACAGGTCGATCACCTGCGCGCCGGCCGGGGTGACGAAGCCGTCCTTGATCGCCGTGATCTTGTCGTCGTGGACCAGGATCGAGACCTTGGTCCGCGGCTGGGCGGACAGGCCGTCGATCAGGGTTCCGGCGTGGATGACCTGATCCTTCGCCTGGGCGCCGTTCGCCGCCAGAGCCAGGGTGAGGGCGAGAAGGCTGGCGGCGCGCATGGGGCGGGCTCCTAGAAGAACTGCGACAGGTTGCGGCGAAGGCGGGCGATCACCGGCTCACCGGCGGCCGGGGCCTCAAAGGTCTGGCCGGTGATCATCTCGAAAGCCTTCACATAGACGGCCGAGGTATCCCACAGCATCTGTTCCGGGATCTCCGGAATGGGGTCCTTGTAGGGATCGCAGCGTTCCGCCACCCAGGCGCGCACGAAATCCTTGTCGAAGCTGTCCGGACGGGCGCCGCGGGCGAAGCTGTCGGGATAGGAGCTGGCGAACCAGTAGCGGCTGGAATCGGGGGTGTGGATCTCGTCGGCCAGGACGATCTTGCCGTCCGGGTCGAGGCCAAACTCGTACTTGGTGTCCACCAGGATCAGGCCGCGTTCGGCGGCCAGCTTTTGGCCGCGGGCGAACAGGGCGAGCGCATAGGCGCTAACCTCATCCCACTGGGCCTGGGTCAGCAGGCCCTGCTGCAGAATTTCCGCCGGGCTGAGCGGCGCGTCGTGGGCGCCGTCCAGAGCCTTGCTGGTCGGGGTGATGATCGGCTGCGGCAGCACCTGATTGTCCCGCAGGCCCTCCGGCAGGGTCACGCCGTACATGGTGCGCTGGCCCTTCTTGTACATCGGCAGGATGGAGGTCCCCGTCGTGCCGGCCAGATAGCCCCGCACCACGATCTCCACCGGCAGGATGTCCAGCCGCTGGCCGACCACGACGTTGGGGTCTGGGTAGGACAGGACGTGGTTGGGGCAGATGTCGGCGGTCTTCTCGAACCAGAACCGCGCGGTCTGGGTCAGGACCTGGCCCTTGTAGGGAATCGCCGCCAGGATCAGGTCGAAGGCCGAGATTCGGTCCGAGGCGATGATGATCCGCCGCCCGTCGGGCAGGTCGTAGTTGTCCCGCACCTTGCCGCGATAGTGGTTGGGCAGTTCCGGGATATCGATATCGCGCAGAACCACGTCCGCCGCCGCCGTCATGTCCGCCACTCCGCCGAATGATTGGTGAGACCGCCTTTGCCGTGAAGACAGGGCTGCGTCCAGACGGCTAGACTAAGCGTATGTTGGGGCAAGCAGGAGGATCTCCCATGAAAGCCGTCGCGTTCCGCACTCTCGCCCTCGCCGCCGCAGCCGCGGGCGCCCTCGCCACCCCGGCCCTCGCCGACCTGGCGCCGGGCACAAAGGCTCCGGATTTCAAGGCCCCGGCCTACCTCGCCGGCAAGCCCTTCACCTTCGACCTCGCCGAGGCCCGCAAGAAGGGTCCGGTGGTCCTGTACTTCTTCCCATCGGCCTACACCAAGGGCTGCAACCTCGAGGCTCACCTGTTCTCGCAGGCCGCCGATGACTTCAAGGCCCAGGGCGCGACCCTGATTGGGGTGACCGCCGGCAAGGTCGACCAGCTGGCCGTCTTCTCCGCCGACACCGCCACCTGCGGCGGCAAGTTCGCCGTCGCCGCCGACCCTGGGGCTTCCATCGCCAAGCAGTATGATGCGCCCCTGAAGGTCGCGGGCATGAAGGCGCCGGCGGACCTGTCGGCCCGCACCTCCTATGTCATCGCCCCCGACGGCAAGGTGGTGTTCGCCTACGACAACCTGTCGGCGGACGACCACGTCAACCAGACCATGGCGGCGCTGAAGAGCTGGCGGGCGAAGAACCCGAAGCGGTAGGCGCACCGCTGGACGCCTCATGAGGGACGAAGCGCCTTGCCCTGCAACGCTTTTTCCCTTATGAGCGCGCCTCTTCACGGAATGCGGTCTTCAGCCGGGAACTCCAAAGGAACGGGAAAGCCCCGTTCGCCCATTGAAGAGCCATCGTGGACGCCGGTTCACCCGCCGACGGCCGCGCCGCCTTCCACAAGGGAAAAGGACACATGGCGCTCTACGAGCACGTCGTCATTTCGCGGCAGGATATCTCGCCGCAACAAGCCGAAGCCCTCAACGATACGATCAAGGCGATCATCGAAGAAGGCGGCGGCGTTGTCGCCAAGATCGAGTACTGGGGTCTTCGCAACCTCACCTACCGCATCAAGAAGAACCGCAAGGGTCACTACTCCCTCCTCGCTCTGGACGCCCCGCCGGCGGCCGTGAAGGAGATGGAGCGCCAGCTGTCGATCAACGAAGACGTGCTGCGCTACATGACCGTTCGCGTTGAAGAGCTCGACCTGGAGCTCTCGCCCATCCTGGCCCGTCGCGACCGCGACCGTGAGCGCGAACCGCGCCGCGAAGACTCCTTCTAAGGCAGGCATCCCATGACCGACGAAACCTCCTCGGCCCCGGCCGCGGCCGCCGCCGGCGGCGCCCGCCGCCCGTTCTTCCGCCGCCGCAAGGTGTGCCCGTTCTCCGGCGCCAACGCCCCGAAGATCGACTACAAGGACGTCAAGCTCCTGCAGCGCTACGTTTCCGAGCGCGGCAAGATCGTTCCGTCCCGCATCACCGCGGTGTCGGCCAAGAAGCAGCGTGAACTGGCCAAGGCCATCAAGCGCGCCCGCTTCCTGGCCCTGCTGCCCTACGTCGTGAAGTAAGGGAGCCGGATCCATGAAAGTCATTCTGCTCGAGCGCGTGGAAGGCCGCGGCTCCCTGGGCGACGTGGTCACGGTGAAGGACGGGTTCGCCCGTAACTACCTGCTGCCGCGTCAAAAGGCCCTGCGCGCCAACTCCGCCAACATGAAGGTCTTCGAGGCGCAACGCGCTGAAATCGAAGCCCGCAACCTGAAGGCCAAGGAACAGGCCGGCAAGTCGGGCGAAAAGCTCGATGGCACCGCCTACATCCTGATCCGTCAGGCCGGCGAAAGCGGTCAGCTGTACGGCTCGGTCTCCGGCCGTGACGTCGCTGACGTGATCAACGCCGAAGGCGGCAAGGTCGAACGGTCGATGGTCGTCCTCGACAAGCCGATCAAGACTCTGGGCATGCACGAAGTGAAGGTCCGCCTGCACGCGGAAGTCACCGTGACCATCACCCTGAACATCGCGCGCAGCGCTGATGAAGCCGAACGCCAAGCGCGCGGCGAGAACATCATCGCCTCGCAATTTGAAGAAGAGCGCCTGGCCGCCGAAGAGGCCGCCCAGGACATGCTGGAAGGCGGCGCCGGCCAGCAAGAGGGCGACTACGGCGATCACTGATCGCTGTTAAGTCACCGAAATGCTTAGAGAAGCGGCGCAGAACACTGTTCTGCGCCGCTTTTTCGTGCGCGCTTTGCCTGATCTTGTTGCAAAAATGTCATTTCCGCGGCGCGCCACGCCGCCTAGCTAAGCCCCCTAAAGTCTTCCAACGCAGACGCCCCGCGCCTGTCAGATGAGGGGAAAGCTCATGCAGTATCGCACCATCCTTTTCGCCGCCGCCTCCGCCGCCAGCCTGTGGGCCGGCGCCGCCGCCGCCCAGCCCGCCAAGACCGCCGAGGTCGAGGAACTGGTCGTCACCGGCACCCGCACCGAAGGCCGCACCCGGCTCGAAACCCTCGCGCCCGTCGACGTGGTCAGCGCCGAAGCGCTGCAGCAGCGCGGCACGACCGAACTGGCCACCGCCCTGGCCACCTCGGTGCCCTCGATCACCTTCCCGCGTCCGTCCAACACCGACGGCACCGACACCATTCGCCCGGCCACCCTGCGCGGCCAGGGCCCTGACCAGACCCTGGTGCTGGTGAACGGCGCGCGCCGTCACGCCACCGCCCTGGTCAACACCAACGGCTCCGTCGGCCGCGGTTCGGCCGCCGTCGACCTGAACGCCATCCCGTCGACGGCCATCGAGCGCATCGAAGTCCTGCGCGACGGCGCCTCGGCCCAGTATGGTTCGGACGCCATCGCCGGCGTCATCAACCTGCGCCTGCGTGAAGCCGATCATGGCGGCGGCCTGTCGGTGACGACCGGCCAGTACATGACCCACCTGGACGGCTTCTATGGCCGCAAGGGCAATGTCACCGACGGCCTGACCACCACGGTCTCCGGCTGGCAGGGCCTGTCGCTGCTGGGCGACGGCTTCGTGACTCTCTCGGCGGAGTACCGCACCCGCGAGAACACCAACCGCTCTGACATCGATCCGCGCCTGGGCCGGGTGACCTCGCGCTTCGGCGACGCCGATGTCGACGATCTGAGCCTGTACCTGAACGCCGGCAAGCCGCTGAACGACAACTGGAGCGCCTACGGCTGGTACGGCTACCAGAAGCGCGAAGGCTCCTCGGCGGCCACTTACCGCACGCCGACCGACGCCACCCAGAACATCATCTCGGTCTATCCGAACGGCTACCTGCCGCTGCTCAAGACCAAGACCGAGGACCACAGCGCCGGCGTCGGCCTGAAGGGCGAACTGGCCGGCTTCAAGACCGACGTGAACCTCGTCTATGGCAAGAACACCATCGACTTCAACGTCGCCAACACCCTGAACCCCTCCCTGGGCCCGACCTCTCCGCACCAGTTCTACGCCGGTCAGCTGGCCTATGATCAGCTGGTGTTCGGCGCCGACTTCAGCCGCGAGGTCGAGGTTGGTCTGGTGAAGCCGCTGAACGTCGCCTTCGGCGTCGAGGCCCGCCGTGAGACCTATCAGATCGGCGCGGGCGAGCCCGGCTCCTATATCCGCGGTCCCTTCACCACCCTGGCCCTGGGCTCGCGCGGCTTCACCGGCTTCACGCCCTCGAACGTGGTCGACGTGGATCGCGACGCCGCCGGCGTCTATCTGGACCTGGAAGGCAACCTGACCGAGAAGCTCTCGGCCTCGGCCGCTGTGCGCTACGAGAACTATTCGGACTTTGGCGACACCACGACCGGCAAGCTCTCGGCCCGCTACGATTTCACGCCGGAATTCGCCCTGCGCGGTTCGGTGTCCACGGGCTTCCGCGCCCCGGCCCTGCAGCAGCAGTTCTATACCGCCACCTCGATCCTCTACATCAACGGCGTGCCGTTCGAGACCGGCACCTATCCGTCGGTGAGCCCCGTCGGCAAGGCGCTGGGCGGCAAGGCCCTGGAGCCCGAGACCTCGGAGAACTACGCCCTGGGTCTCGTCTATCGTAAGGGCGCGTTCGAACTGACCATCGACGCCTACCAGATCAAGGTCGAGGACCGCATCGTGCTGTCCGAAACCCTGACCGGCAGCGCCACGGCGGCGGTCGGCACCAACGCCCGGACGATCTATGATCTGCTGTCGCCCTATGGCGCTTCGGCGGCGCGCTTCTTCATCAATGGCGTGAACACCGACACCAAGGGCGTCGACATCGTCGCCCACTATCGGATCCAGGACGATCAGGCCGGCACCTTCGACCTGACCGCCGCGGGCAACATCAACAACCTGAACGTCACCAAGACCCCGGTGACCGCGGCGACCATCCTGCCGTCTCCGGTCTCGCTGTTCGCCCGCCAGGCTACCAAGCGCTTCGAGGAAGGCACCCCGGACAAGAAGCTGACCCTGCAAGGCGACTGGAGCAAGGACGGCTGGGGCGCCACCCTGCGCAGCACCTTCTATGGCGACGTGCTGTCGCCGGGCACCCTGGCTGACGGCAGCGCCGACAGCCACACCGGCGTGCGCGGCGTGGTGGACGCTGAGGCCCGCTACACCTTCCCGGTGGGCGTGACCGTCTCGCTGGGCGCGGACAACCTGTTCGACACCTATCCGAACCAGATCGTCCCGGCCCTGAACACCACGGGCGCGGCCCCCTACTCGTCGTTCTCGCCCTTCGGCTTCGGCGGGCGGTTCGTGTACGGGCGCCTGGCCTACAAGTGGTAAACGCCTGCGCCTGAGGCGCAGCGATGGACTTGCGGCGGCGCGGAGCTTCGGCTCCGCGCCGTTCGTCTTTTCAAGCCTGGATAGGACGTCCGCTTCTGGCGCAGACCGGCTCTAGGTAGACTCCGCATCCAACCCCACGTGGCGTTCTCCACAGGCTGGTCGGAAACCTGTTGAAGGACCACTCGCCGCAGTGCCTTGGCCCGTCGCGTTAAGATATCGGTAACCTCATGGCTCTGGTTCCCGCCCTCGATCTCCGTCCCGCGCACAACGACACGGACATCCCGCACGCTCCCGCCAACATCGAGGCCGAGCAGGCCCTGTTGGGCGCGGTGCTGTACGACAACGCCGCCTTCGAGCGGCTCGGCGACTTCCTGCAAAGCCGGCACTTCTACGAGCCCTTCCACCAGCGCCTGTTCCAGGCCATCGAGACCCATATCCGCAAGGGTCAGCTGGCGGAGCCCATCCTGCTGGCGGAGCAGTTCAGCCGCGACCCGGCCTTCGACGAGCTGGGTGGGGTGCGCTATCTCGCCGACCTCGTGGACCGCGCGCCCCCGGCGGCCAACGCGCCCGACTATTCGCGGGTCATCTATGATCTGGCCCTGCGCCGCGACCTGATCCGCATCGGCGGCGAGATCGCCACCACCGCCGCGGCGCCCGAGGAGGACCGTTCGGCCCGCGACCAGATCGAATCCGCGGAACAGCAACTCTACGCCCTGGCCGAGTCCGGCACGACCTCCCAGGGCTTCGTCAGCTTCGCCGACGCCCTGCACGGCGCGGTGACCATGGCGGCGGAGGCCCACAGCCGCGAAGGCGGCCTGGCCGGGATCTCCACCGGCCTGATCGACCTCGACCAGAAGATCGGCGGCCTGCACGGGTCCGACCTGGTGATCCTGGCGGCGCGTCCCTCGATGGGGAAGACGTCGCTGGCCTGTAACATCGCCTTCGACATCGCCCGGCACTACGCCTGGGAGCCGCAACCGGACGGCACGCGCAAGACCGTCTCGGGCGGCGTGGTGGCCTTCTTCTCGCTCGAAATGTCCGCCGAACAGCTGGCCCTGCGCCTGTTGGCCGAAGTCTCCGGCGTGTCGGGCGACCGCCTGCGCAAGGGCGAGATCGACGCCGTCGAGTTCGGCCGGATCCGCGACGCGGCCCTGGAGATCCAGGAAGCGCCGCTGTTCATCGACGCCACCGGCGGCATCACCCTGGCCAAGCTCACCGCCCGCGCGCGCCGCCTGAAGCGCCTGCACGGCCTGGACGCCATCTTCGTCGACTACCTCCAGCTGGTCACCGGCGGCGAGGGCAAGAGCGACAACCGGGTTCAGGAAGTCAGCATGATCACCCAAGGCCTCAAGGCCTTGGCCAAGGAACTTTCGGTGCCGGTCATCGCCCTGTCGCAGCTGTCGCGCCAGGTGGAGAACCGCGAGGATAAGAAGCCTCAGCTCTCCGACCTGCGGGAATCCGGCTCGATCGAACAGGACGCCGACATGGTCATGTTCATCTACCGCGAGGAGTACTATCTGGGCCGCGCCGAGCCCCGCGAGGGCACGCCGGAGCACCTGGCCTGGCAGGAACAGATGGACCAGGTGGCGGGCGTCGCCGAAGTCATCATCGGCAAGCAGCGTCACGGTCCCATCGGCACGGTGAAGCTGGCCTTCAACTCCGACCTGACCAAGTTCGGCAACTTGGCGCGCGATCACAGCCGCTACGAACAGCACGGATGACGCGCGGGGGTCTGGCTCTTACGTCGCAAGCTCGGCTGCGCTAACACGCCGGCATGGCTCTCCCCTCCTCCGCGCGCCTGACCATCGATCTCGAGGCGCTGGCGCACAACTATCGCGTCCTTACGGCTGAGGCCGGCGGCGTCGAGGCCGCGCCGGTGCTGAAGGGCGACGCCTATGGCCTGGGGGCCGGCCCGGTGGCGCGTCGGCTGTGGGCCGAGGGCGCCCGTAGCTTTTTTGTGGCCCGGGTCAGTGAGGGGGTGCTGCTGCGGATGGAGCTGGGGCCGGAGCGCCCCGCCCGTATCCTGGTGCTTGACGGCCTGCCGCCGGGATCAGCGGACGCCCTGGCCGGCGCCGACCTGACCCCTGTCCTGACCAGCCTGCCCCAGGTTGAGGCCGCCAGCCTCTACGCCGCCCAGGCGGCTCGGGCGCTGAAGGTGGGGCTGCATCTCGACACCGGCATGAACCGCCAGGGGATGACCGCCGCTGACGCCCGCGCCTTGGCCCAATCCCCCGACCGTCTGCGCGGCCTGGATGTCGAGCTGGTGATGAGCCACCTGGGGACCGCGACCGACCCGACGAGCCCGCGCAGCGCCAAGCAGTTGGCGGCCTTTGAACGCCTGCGGGCGCTGTTCCCTGAGGCTCAGGCCAGCCTTGCGGCCTCAGCCGGCATCTTCCTGGGCGCGCCCTACCGGTTCGATCTGGTGCGCCCCGGCGTTAGTCTCTATGGCGGCGGCCCCTTCGAGGTGACGCATCCGGCCCTGAAACAGGTCGCCACCTTCGAGGCCCCGATCCTGGATGTGCGGGTCATCGCGCCGGGCGAGACCCTCGGTTATGGCGACAGTCTGCGGATCGAGACACCGACCCGCGTCGCCGTGGTCGCTGCGGGCTACGCCGATGGCCTGATCCGAGCCGGCAAGGCCGGGGGCAAGGGCTGGTTCGCCGGCGCCGCGCGGCCCATCCTGATCATCAACATGGACCTGATCGTCCTCGACATCGGCGATGCGCCGGCCAGGCCGGGCCAGATGGTGCAATTGATGGGCCCGAACGCGCCCATCGACGACCTCGCCGCCGCCTCTGGAACCGTGGCGCACGAGTGCCTAGTGCGGATCAGCGAACGCGCTGAGCGGGTCTATCTCGGCGAAAGCTAGCGGGCCGCGGCCTGCAGCTTATCATAGTCGACCAAGGCGGCGGCCTTGCGCACGCCCTCCATGCTCAACCCTTCCGCCTTGGCGTGGACCATGAACCGGTCGGCCACCATGACCGAGTACTCGCCGCGGCGGGCGGCGGGATCCCAGCTTTCGGCGGTCATGCGCCCGTCAACCTTGGCCACCTTTTCGATCCGGCCATCGCGCTCGCCGCCTGATTCGACGTTGAAGGCGCCCGCCAGGGCCGCCAGGGCCCCGGCCGCCCCCAGGTCGGTGACGGACAGGCTGACGCTCTGACCCGAACCCTCATAGTCGGCCCGTACGGTGGGACCGGACAGGTCGTCGCCTTCCGGCTCCTCGCGGCTCAGGCTGACACGGGCCAGGCCATCCACGGTGGCCGGCAGATAGGCCTCCAGGGCGTCGGCGGACAGCACCGTCTTGCCCTTCATGGACTTGGCCGCCGCGTCCAGGCTCTTCGTCGCGGCCTGAAGCTTCTCGATATCGACGCCTTCACGGCCGCGCAGGTCTGCGGGGGGCTTGGCGGCGTGCCGGCCGGCGACAAGGGTCCCGACCACCAGGATCAGGACAACAAGTCCCGCCAGTCCCGCCCAGTAAATCCGGCCGCCCAATGGCGCCCGTGTTGTCGCACCCTGGTCTTCCATCGCAGATCCGGCTTGAACGGCCGGCCTCCTCACCCCACTTGCGCGAGCCTAGTCAAACGCGCGGATGAGGCAAACAGGCGCCCGAAGAAGGGTAAGCTCTGGGCTTCACCGAATCAGGAGTCCGCATGGCCCGCGACGGCGCCGTTTATGTCTGCCAGTCCTGCGGCGCCACCCAGACCAAATGGGCGGGCCAATGCCCGGCCTGCAGCGCCTGGAACTCCCTGGTTGAGGAGGTGCAGTCGCGCCCCCCCGGCGCCCTGGCCCCCAGTCGGGCCAGCCGGGCGCGGGGTCTGGATTTCCGCACCCTTGAGGAAGAGACCCCCGCCCCGCCCCGCATCATCACCGGGGTGGACGAGTTCGACCGCGTGTGCGGCGGCGGCGTCGTGCCTGGCTCGGCCATCCTGCTGGGCGGCGATCCGGGCGTGGGCAAGTCGACTCTGTTGCTGCAGGTGGTGGCCTGGGCGGCGCGGCGTGGCGTGAAGTGCGCCTACATCTCCGGCGAGGAGGCCGTGGAACAGGTCCGCGGCCGCGCCCAGCGCATGGGCCTGGCGGACGCGCCCGTGAAGCTGGCGGCGGAGACGTCGCTGCGCGAGATCCTGGATGGCCTGAAGCGCGACAAGTTCGATCTGGTGGTCATCGACTCCATCCAGACCATGTGGAGCGACGCGCACGAGGCCGGGCCCGGCTCGGTCACCCAGGTTCGCGCCGCCGCCGGCGAGCTGGTGCGTCTGGCCAAGAAGCAGGGCGTGGCGGTGATCCTGGTCGGTCACGTGACCAAGGAGGGCACGATCGCCGGCCCGCGGGTGATCGAGCACATCGTCGACGCTGTCCTCGCCTTCGAGGGGGAGCGCGGCTACCCGTTCCGCATCCTGCGCGGGGCCAAGAACCGCTTCGGGGCCACCGATGAGATCGGCGTCTTTGAGATGGGCGATGTGGGCCTGAGCGAGGTCAAGAACCCCTCTGCCCTGTTCCTGGACACTTCCGGCGAGCGCGCGGCGGGCGCGGCGGTGTTCGCCGGCATCGAGGGCTCACGCCCGGTGCTGGTGGAGTTCCAGGCCCTGGTGGCGCCCACGGCCTATGGCACGCCCAGGCGCGCCGTCGTCGGTTGGGATTCCGGGCGCCTGGCCATGGTGCTGGCGGTGCTGGAATCCCGCTGCGGCCTGGGGCTCGGGAATCGCGACGTCTATCTGAACGTGGCCGGCGGCCTGCGGATCAACGAGCCGGCGGCCGACCTGGCGGCGGCGGCGGCGCTGGCCTCATCGGCCCTCGACATCGCCCTGCCCCAGGACTGCGCCGTGTTTGGCGAGGTCAGCTTGTCGGGCGATATCCGGCCGGTGAGCCGGATGGACAGCCGCCTCAAGGAAGCCGCGAAACTGGGGTTCAAGCGAGCCATCGCGCCGGCCGGAACCGACGGCGGACCGCTGAAGGTGATCGGGGTGACCCGGCTGGCCGACGCTATCCGTCGGATCGGCGAGAGCGACTGGGATTGAGAGCGTAGGCTGGACCATGTTCGACATCATCGTGCTCTCAATCCTCCTGGCATCGGCCGGCATCGGCTTCTGGAAGGGCGCCGCGCATGAAATGGTGGCGGTGCTGTCGTTCCTGATCGCCGCCATCGTCGCGGTCTATGGCCTGCGGATCAGCGGCCCCATCGGCCGCAACCTCGTGGATCCCGACTGGCTGGGCACGGTGGCCGGCATGGTCGCCACCTTCGCCCTGATCTATGGCGGCCTGCGGCTGGCGGGCGGCAGCCTGGCCAGCCAGCTTCAGCAGAGCCAGCTCCTGGGTCTGATGGACCGCACGGTCGGCCTGGGCTTTGGCCTGGTCCGCGCCTTCGTGCTGCTGGGCGCCTTCAACCTGGCGTTCACGGCCGCCACGCCGGCCAGCCTGATGCCCAAGTGGCTGACCGATGCGACCTTTTACCCCATGACCACGGCGGCGGGGACGGTCCTGAAGACCTTCGCGCCCAAGGGCTGGAACATGGCGGGCAAGCTGACCCCGGCCATTGCCGACGCTGTTCGTGACGGTTCCGCGAACAGCCCCCGTGACTCCGAAGGCGGCGAGGGCTATGACGCCCGCGACCGCGGTGAAATTGACGATCTGGTGGAGAAATCCCGATGAAATCCGTCCAGGATCGATGGCCCCACCGGGATCCGCTCGACGACACGCCCAGGCTCGAATGCGGCGTGTTCGGGGTCTACGGCGTCCCCGAGGCCTCGGCCATCACGGCGCTGGGCCTGCACGCCCTTCAGCATCGCGGCCAGGAAGCCTGCGGTATCGCCAGCTTTGACGGCCAGGGGTTCCACACCGAGCGCCACATGGGCCACGTTGGCGACGCCTTCGCCGGCTCCGACCTCGTTGAACGCCTGCCCGGCCACGTCGCCATCGGCCACACCCGCTACTCCACCGCTGGCGGCAGCTTCATCCGTAACGTCCAGCCGATGTTCGCCGACCTCGAGTCCGGCGGCCTGGCCATCGCCCACAACGGCAACCTCACCAACTTCCTGACCCTGCGCCAGCAGCTGGTGGCCGAGGGCGCGATCTTCCAGTCGACCTCGGACTCCGAGGTGATCCTGCACCTGATCGCCCGCTCGCGCCGCATCCGCATGGTCGAGAAGTTCATCGACGCCCTGTCGCGCATCGAGGGCGGCTACGCCCTGGTGGCGATGTCGAACAAGAAGCTGATCGGGGTGCGCGATCCGCTGGGCATTCGCCCGCTGGTGCTGGGCGACCTGGACGGTCAGGCGGTCCTGGCCTCCGAGACCTGCGCCCTGGACATGATCGGCGCCAAGTTCGTGCGCGACATCGAGCACGGCGAGATGGTCATCATCGACCAGGACGGCATCGAGAGCCTGCGGCCCTTCCCGGCCGCCCGCGCCCGGCCCTGCATCTTTGAGTACGTCTATTTCGCCCGCCCCGATTCGGTGGTGAACGGCCGCTCGGTCTATGAGGTGCGCAAGCGCATGGGCCGACGCCTGGCCCAGGAAAGCCACGTGGACGTCGACGTGGTGGTGCCGGTGCCCGACAGCGGCGTGCCGGCGGCCCTCGGCTACGCCCAGGAGACCGGCGTGCCCTTCGAGATGGGCATTATCCGCAATCACTATGTGGGCCGCACCTTCATCCAGCCGACCCAGGGCGCTCGCGAACTGGGCGTGCGCATGAAGCTGTCGCCGAACCGCTCGGTCCTGGCCGGCAAGCGGGTGATGCTGATCGACGACTCCATCGTGCGCGGCACCAACTCGGTGCGCGTGGTGCGCATGGTCCGTGAGGCCGGCGCCGCCGAGGTGCACCTGCGCTCGGCCTCGCCGCCGATCAAGTGGCCGGACTTCTATGGCATCGACATGCCGGACCGCGACAAGCTGCTGGCCGCCAACCACTCCGTCGAGGAAATCGCCAAGATCCTCGACGTGGATTCGATGGGTTACCTGTCCGTCGAGGGCCTCTACTGGTCGATGAACTCGGCGCCGCGGGACCCGGCCGAGCCGCAGTTCACCGACCACTACTTCACCGGCGACTATCCGACCCGACTGCTCGACCGCGAGATCGCCGAGGGCCGCAACGACTCCGCCGATCGGCAGCTGTCGTTCCTGGTCGACGCGTGACGGCCAAGCCGGCGGGCCTGCTCGGCCGCCTGAAACCCGACTGGTACATCATCCTGATCGTCGGGATGGTGCTGCTGGCCAGCGTGCTGCCGGCGCGCGGCGCGGCGGTCCCGGTGTTCGACGTCGCCACCTCGATCGCCATCGGCACGGTGTTCTTCCTGCACGGCGCCAAGCTGTCGCGCGAGGCGGTGATCAAGGGCGTCACCCATTGGCGGCTGCACCTGCTGGTGCTGGCCTGCACCTTCGCCCTGTTCCCGCTCCTGACCCTGGGCCTGTCGGCCCTGCCGGCCTGGATCACGCCCGTAAGCCTGGCGCCCGGCCTGATGTTCCTGGGCTGCCTGCCCTCGACCATCCAGTCTTCCATCGGCTTTACGGCCATCGCCCGGGGCAATGTCGCCGCCACCGTGGCCTCGGCGACGGCCTCGAACCTGTTGGGCATCGCCATCACGCCGCTGCTGGCGGCGATGCTGATGCACGCCCAGGGCTCGGGCCTGTCCTTCCATTCGGTGCAGTCGATCCTGCTGCAGCTCCTGGCGCCGTTCGTCGCCGGCCAGCTGCTGCGCCCGGTGATCGGCGGCTGGATCAGCCAGCGCGCCAAGTTTCTGTCCTATGTGGACCGGGGCTCGATCCTGCTGGTGGTCTATTCGGCTTTCTCGGAGGCTGTGGTCGGCGGCATATGGAACCAGGTCGGAGCTCTGGACCTCCTGCGCCTGGGCGCTCTGTGCCTGGTCCTCCTGGGCGCGGTGCTTTTGGCGACCCTGATGGCGGCGCGGGCCCTGGGCTTCAACACCGAGGACGAGATCACCATCGTCTTCTGCGGGTCGAAGAAGAGCCTGGCGTCAGGGGTGCCGATGGCCGGGGTGCTGTTCCCCGGCGCGAGCCTGGGCCTGGTTCTCCTGCCCATCATGATCTTCCACCAGCTGCAGCTGATGGCCTGCGCCGTCATCGCCCAGCATTACGCAAAGCGGGCGGACAACGCGCCCGAGACCGTCTAGATCGAGCCCATGACTGACAAGCTTCCCCTGGAGGGCAAGATCGCCCTCGTCACCGGCGCGTCCCGCGGCATCGGCCGGGCCTGTGCGCTCGCCCTCGCCAAGGCCGGCGCTCACGTCATCGCCACCGCCCGCACCCAGGGCGGGCTTGAGGATCTCGACGACGAGATCAAGGCTGCGACCGGCAAGTCGGCGACCCTGGTTCCCCTGGATCTGGCCAATGGCCAAGGCCTGGACCAGCTGGGCTTTGCGATCCATCAGCGGCACGGCCACCTGGACCTGCTGGTCCACGCCGGCGCCATCCTTGGCGGGCTGACCCCGGTCGCGCATATCGACACCGGAAGCTGGGACAAGATCGTCGCCACCAACCTGACGGCGGTCTATCGGCTGATCCGCTCCACCGAGCCGCTGCTGAAGGCCGCGCCGGAAGCCCGGGCCATCTTCCTGACCACGGGCCGGGTCGCCCGTCCCAAGGCCTTCTGGGGGGCGTATGGGGCCACCAAGGCGGGCATGGAGCACCTGGTCCGCACCTGGTCGGATGAGATCGAGAACACCAAGGTGCGCGCCGTCCTGGTCGATCCGGGCGCCATGCGCACCAAGATGCGCGCCGAGGCCATGCCGGGCGAAGATCCGGAGACCCTGCCCGACCCGTCGGAGATCGGTCCGCTGATCGTCGAACTGGCCCAGGCCGAGCTCGCGGTCCCGGCGGCTACCGTCCTTTTTTCGGCGCCGTAGTCCGCGCCCGACTGGCGTTCTTGGGCTTCACCCCGGGGCGGGCCAGCTTCTGAGCCCGGCCCTTGGGGTTGGCCCCCTGCCCTTTAACCTTCGGCTTCACCGCCTTGGCCGGCGGCTTGGAGACGTGCGTCTTCGCGGCCCCGGCCTTGGCCCTGGCGGCGGCCGCGGCCGTCGTCTTGGCGGCCAGACCGGTCTTGGCCTTGGTGCGGGTCTTGCGCTCCGGACCGGACTGGCTCCCGCCAGCGGCTTCCCCCTCGGCGAAGGGGTTCTTGTTCGACTTCACCGTCAGCCGCATGGGCACGCCGGGCATGTCGAAGCTCTCGCGCAGCGAGTTGATCAGGTAACGGCGATAGTGGTCCGGCAGCTGGTCCGCGCGGCTGGCGAACATGACGAAGGTCGGCGGCCGGGCCTTGGTCTGGGCCATGTACTTCGGCTTCACCCGGCGACCGTTCACCGCCGGCGGCGGGTGGCGCTGGATGGCCAGCTGCAGCCAGTCGTTCAGGTCGCGGGTCTTGACCTTGGTCGACCAGTCCGCGTGGGTCTTGAACACCGCCGGCATCAGCCGGTCGAGGCCCCGGCCGGTCTCCGCCGACAGGGCGATCACAGGCGCGCCCTTGAGCTGCGGCAGGTGGCGATAGGCCTCTTCGACGATCTCGCTCATCTTGATGGTCGGATCGTCGATCAGGTCCCACTTGGTCAGGCAGTAGACCAGGCAACGGCCTTCGCGCTCGACCAGATCGGCGATCTGCAGGTCCTGGATCTCGAACGGGTGTGTGGCGTCCATCACCAGGATCACCACCTCGGCGAAGGTGATGGCGCGGATGGAGTCGGCGGTGGAGAGCTTTTCCAGCTTCTCCTGGACCCGGGCCTTGCGGCGCAGGCCGGCCGTGTCGACCAGCCGGACCGGACGGCCGTCCCACTCCCAGTCGACGGGAATCGCATCGCGGGTGATGCCGGCCTCGGGGCCGGTCAGCAGGCGGTCCTCGCCGATCAGCTTGTTGACCAGGGTCGACTTGCCGGCGTTCGGCCGCCCGACGATGGCGATGCGGATCGGCTTCTCGCCCTCGGCCTCGCCGCCCAGATCGCCCTCGTCATTGAGCGCGGACACGGCGGCATAGAGGTCGGCCATGCCTTCGCCGTGCTCGGCGGAGATGGCGATCGGTTCGCCCAGGCCCAGGGCGAAGGCTTCATTGACGCCGTCGTCGCCCTTTTTGCCCTCCGCCTTGTTGGCGGCCAGGATCACCGGCTTGTCCCGCTTGCGCAGGATCTCGGCGAACACCTCGTCCATGGCGGTGACGCCATCGCGGGAGTCGATGACGAACAGGGCCACGTCGCACTCGTCGATGGCCAGTTCGGTCTGGGCGCGCATCCGCGCCTCCAGACTGTCGTCGGTGACGTCCTCGAAGCCGGCGGTGTCGATGAGTTCGAGGTCGATGTCCCCGATACGTCCCGTGCCGAACCTGCGGTCGCGGGTCACGCCCGGACGGTCATCGACGATGGCGAGCTTCTTGCCCGCCAGTCGGTTGAACAGGGTCGACTTTCCGACGTTCGGACGCCCGACGATGGCGAGCCTGAGCGGCATGGCGTCCTTATGTCCTAGCGCAGCGCGATGAGTTGAGCCTCATCCGTCGCAAAATAGAGGGTTCCGTTCAGGGCGATGGGGCCGATCAGCAGCGGCGACTTCACCTGGACGGACTTCTCGACCACGCCGGTCTTGGCGTTGAGGGCCACGATCTCGCCGGTGTCCGAGCCGATCACCAGGCGGCCATTGGCCAGGATCGGGCTGGACCACACGGGCCGCACGATCTTGCTCTTCTTGTTCGTGCTCTTGCCGAAGCGGTTGAAGAAGGAGCCGCCGCCCTTCTTCACACGATCGATGTTCAGGTCGCGGATCCAGTAGACTTGGCCGGTCTCGCGGGCGGCGCAATAGATCTTGCCGTCCTTGCCCACCACATAGACCACGTCGCCGGCCGCCCAGGGGGTCGTGATGCCGGTGATGGGCAGGGTCCAGCGGGCCTGGCCGGTGCGCAGGTCGGTGGCGGCGAAGACGCCGGAGTGGCTGACCGCGAAGACCTCGCCCTGAAAGATCACCGGCCGGCCCGGGATGTCGCGAATTTCCGACAGGGCGTTGGTGCGGCTGGCGCGTGACAGGGCCTCGTTCCACAGGTCGTTGCCGTTGCCGGTGCGCAGGGCCACCAGTTCGCCGGAGCCAAAGGCGGCGACCACGGTGTCGCCCGACACCGCCGGGCTGGAGGCGGCCAGGATCCGCGCGGATTCGGACAGCGCCTGGTAGTTCCAGCCCTCAACGCCGGTGGCGGCGTCAAAGGTCATCAGGGTGTTGTCGATGGCGACGGCGAACATCCGGCCGCCGGAGACGGTGGGCGCGCCATGGATCGGCTGTTCCGTGGGCTTCTTCCAGACCACGGCGCCGGTGTCGGCGTTCAGTTCAGCGACGAAGCGGTAGCCGGAGGTGACGTAGAGCTTGCCGTCAGCGATCGCCAGGCCGCCGCCAAAGGCTTCCTTGTCGCGCTTGCTGCTGGGACGCAGGTCCACGCTCCAGACCGTGGCGCCGCTCTGGGCGTCCATAGCCGAGACGCGGGCCTCGCCGTCCATCACATAGATCTTGCCGTTCACGGCCACCGGCGGCGCGGTGACGTGCGCGCCGCGATTGGACTTCTGGCCGAAGCCCTTGCGCCAGGCGACGTCCAGGGCGCCGCCAGCCGCCACATGCTCGACCGACTGCTCCGGCGTTGCGCCCGGCAGGGCCCATTCGGAGATCGGCTTCGGATCGGGCAGGAAGAAGTCGGCGCCCTTCAGGCCTTCAGCGGCCTCGACCTTGTCATCGAAGGCGACCACGGCGACCCGCTGACCTTCGGAGGCGGTCTCCTTGGGGCCGTCCTTTTCCTTGTTGAACGGATTGATCCGGCCGACGGTGGAGCAGCCGGTTGCGGCGACCGACACCGTCAGCATGAGGGCGAGAAGGCCGTTGCGGCGCAGGGTCGTCATCATTGAGCGGTCGGGGCCTGCTGTTGCGAACCGGAAGGAACAAGGCCGGGAACGGCCGCGCCGGGAGCCAGCGGGGTCGGCGGCGGAAGAGCGATGGCGGCCTTGACGGCCGCGGGAACGGCCTTGGCGGACCCGGAGTCGATCAGCGACTTGGCGGCGTTGGCCCGGGCGCGGGCGCCCTCTGAGGCGTCAGGCATGAGCGAGATGACCACGAAGTCACCGCGGGCGCCAGCCAGATCCCCGGCCATCATCTTGGCGAAGGCCTGGGCTTCGCGCGCTTGGGCGCGGTAGGGGCGACCTTCCTTCAGGAGCGGATCGAGCCGCGTCTGAATGTCCTTGAGCGGCGCGGTGTCCAGCAGGACGAAGACCGCCTTCAGGCGCGCGGCGTCGCCGAGGATGGGATTCGGCGCGGCTTCGGCCGCCTCGTCGAACAGCTTCACGGCTTCCTGCGGCTTGTTCGCGGCCAGCTTCGCGCCGCCCAGCTGCTGCAGGGCCAGCGACTTGTAGGCCTTGGACGGCGACTTGGCGACCTCGCCGAACAGGCGGTCCGCCTCATCATTGCGACCGGCCTGATAGGCCTCAAGGGCCTGGGCGTAGGTCTCGGACGCCTTGTTGGTGGCCTTGGTGGTGTAGCTCTGCCAGCCCCAGACACCGAGGGCGATGATCAGGGCCGCGCCAAGCACTCCGGCCACCCAGGGCAGAGCCTTGATGGCCAGTTCGCGATAGCGCTCTGCACGGAGCTGCTCCTCGACCTCGTCAAAGACATCGACCACTTGGGGAAACTCCGCACGAACCGCGCCAGGGAATAGAGCGGCGGAACCTATAGCGGCGGAGGCCCCGCCGCAACGGTGGGGGTTTCATCCGCGAACATCCAGTTTTCGGCTGGCGCCCCCACGAGTCGAAGGGGTAGCCATCAAGAATGGCGGAAGAGCGGCGCCGGAACAGCCGCCGGTTTCGGAGGAGCGCCCATGAGCCAACCCAAGGATGCGACATCGGCGACCCTCGCCGCCCAGGCCGCCCTGCTGGCCAGCCTGCCGGCGGAAGACGGCGTGGACTTCGAGCGGGCCCGCCGCGGCTTCATCGACACCCTGCCTGACGCCCGCGTCGAGACGGCGCGCGGCGGGGTCGCCTGGGACCTGTCGCCCTTCGATTTTCAGGGGGGCGGCGCCCCTGCCCCGGACACGGTCAATCCCAGCCTGTGGCGGTTGGCGCAGCTGAACCTGAACCATGGGCTCTACAAGGTGACCGAGGGCATCTACCAGGTGCGCGGCTTCGACCTGTCCAACATCACCTTCGTGGAGGGAAATGAGGGCTTCATCGTCGTCGACCCCCTGACCTCGGCCGAGCCGGCCGCCGCCGCCCTGGCCCTGATGCGCAAGCACCGGGGCGACAAGCCGGTGAGCGCGGTGATCTACACCCACAGCCACGTGGACCACTATGGCGGGGTCAAGGGCGTGCTGACTGACGCCGACATCGCCGCCGGCGCCAGGATCATCGCCCCGGAGGGGTTCCTGGCCGAGGCGGTCAGCGAAAACGTCCTGGCCGGCAACGCCATGGGCCGCCGGGCCACCTACATGTACGGCGCCCTCCTGCACCGCGGCCCGCGCGGCCACGTCGATTCAGGCCTGGGCAAGGCGGTGTCCAGCGGCCAGGTGAACCTGATCGCGCCGACCGAGAGCATCTCCAAGACCGGGACGCGCCTCACCCTGGATGGGGTCGAGATCGTCTTCCAGGTGACGCCAGGGACCGAGGCCCCGGCGGAGATGAACTTCTTCTTTCCCCGCCACCGCGCCCTGTGCATGGCCGAGAACTGCACCTGCCAGCTGCACAACCTCTATACGCCGCGCGGGGCGCAGGTGCGGGACGCCAAGGCCTGGAGCTTCTATATCGACGAGGCCATAGACCTGTTCGCCGACCAGTCCGAGGTGCTGTTCGCCAGCCACCACTGGCCGCGCTGGGGCAAGGCCGACCAGGTCGCCTTCCTGGAGAAGCAGAGCGACCTCTACAAGTTCATCCACGACCAGACCCTGCGGCTGGCCAATCACGGCCTGACGCCGCTGGAGATCGCCGAGCAGGTCAAGCTGCCGCCCAGCCTGGCCGACGAGTGGCACACCCGCAGCTACTACGGGACCATCAGCCACAACACCAAGGCGGTCTATCAGCGCTATCTGGGCTGGTTCGACGGCAACCCGGCCAATCTGCACAAGCACCCGCCGGAGGCGGCGGCCAGGCGTTATGTGGACGCCATCGGCGGAGCGGACGCCGTCCTCGCCAAAGGCCGTGCAGCCTTCGACGCCGGCGACTATCGCTGGGTGGCGGAGCTGGTGAATCACCTGGTGTTCGCCGATCCGGACAATATGGAGGCCCGCAATCTCCAGGCAGACGCCCTGGAGCAGCTGGGCTACCAGGCTGAATCCGGACCCTGGCGCGACTTCTACCTGACCGGCGCCCAGGAACTGCGGCTGGTGCGACCCAAGGCGACGACGCCTCGCCAAGGCGCGACCGGGCAGCTGCGCACCCTGCCCGCCGACCAACTGTTGGATTCGCTAAGCGTGCGGTTGAACGGCGACACCGTCGGCCGGGCTCAGCCGGCCATGCTGCTGACCTTCACGGACGCGGACGAGACCTTCAGCCTGAAGGTCCGCAATGGCGTCCTGCACCATCGCCCGGCCAAGCCCAGCGAGACGGCGATCCGGCTGTCCCGCAACACCCTGGTGGACCTGGTGGTGGGCGACCGGACCCTGGAGGCTGCGGCGACCGACGGCCTGATCGAAGGCGACGCCGCGCCGCTTAGCGAGCTGCTGGAGCAGCTCGACCGCTTCGACTTCTGGTTCGAGATCGTCCTGCCCTGAGGCGAACGCCTCAGGTGTTGGCGGCCTTGGCGAAATAGATCTCCGCCGGCCCCGGGAACTTGCGGTCCCGGACGTCGGCGGCGTAGGCCGCCACGGCCTTGCTGATCTCGCCGCGCAGGTCACCGTAGCGGCGCACGAACTTCGGCGTCCAGTCGAACAGGCCCAGCATGTCGTCGGTCACCAGGATCTGGCCGTCACAGCCGGCCGAGGCGCCGATGCCGATGGTCGGCACGTCCACCGCCTGGGTGATCTCGCGCGCCAGGCCCTCGGCCACGCCCTCCACAACCAGGGCGAAGGCGCCGGCGGCCGCGGTGGCCTTGGCTTCCGACAGGATCCGAGCGCGCTCCTCGACTTCGCGGCCCTTGGCCTTGAAGCCGCCATCGACCAGCACCGCCTGGGGGCGCAGGCCCACATGGCCCATCACCGGGATCCCGCGCTTGACCAGGTATTCGACCGTCTCGACGACGGTCTCCCCGCTTTCGACCTTCACCGCCTGGGCGCCGGTCTCCTTCATCAGCCGGGCCGCATTGGCGTAGGCCACCTCCGGCGCGCCTTCGTAGGAGCCGAAGGGCATGTCGACCACGACCATGGCCTTGCGCGAGGTGCGCATGACCGCCTGACCGTGCAGGATCATCATTTCCAGGGTCACGCCCACGGTATTGGGCAGGCCATGGACCACCATGCCCAGGCTGTCGCCCACCAACAGCAGGTCGCAGTGGTCATCCAGCAGTTCGGCCATCGGCGCCGTATAGGCGGTCAGGCAGACGATGGGCACGCCGCCCTTGCGCACGGCGATGTCCGGCGCGGCGAGACGCCGAACCGTTTCCTGGCGATGGCTGGACATGACTAAATCTCCTCGATGACCCGAGTGAGCACAAAGCCCATGGCGACAACCGCCAGGGCGGAGGCGACCCAAACCACAGCCCAATCGGACTGCACAAGCGACAACAGGTCGAAACTCGGCCGGACCTGGGCGATTCCGGCTTCAATCGCCTTGGTTGAGCCGTGGGACACGGTTTCAACCCGATCCAGGACGCTGGACATCACCAGCTGGCTCACACCCACCAGCCCCCCCACGACGCCGGCGCAGCCGATCATCCAGCGGCGCATGATCCAGCCGCGGTTGAGCTTGCTCTCCACCCGCTGGGCGAAGGCTTCGGAGTCCGGGAAATAGGGCGGGTCGGCGAACTGCCGCTCAAGGCTCCGCTCGAAGTCGAGTTCAGCCATTGCCCCGCCTCCCCTCAACTGCGCCGTCAGCCGGCGCCAATCGCGTTCTGAGCCTGTCCAGACCACGTTTGACATGGGACTTCACCGTTCCAAGCGGCAGATTTAAGGCCTCTGCGGCCTCGGCGTGGGACAGACCCGCGCCATAACACATAGTGACGCACAGCCGTTCTGCAGCCCCCAGGGCCTTGAGGGCTTCGTCCAGATCGATGCGCTGGGCCGCGTCCGGTCCGGCCTGGACCTCATCAGCCTCCTCGGCCTCGAGGGCCAGGCTGGCGAGACGGCGTTCCCGCTGCAGGCGGCGCAGGTACTGGCGCGCGGCGATCCGCTTCACCCAGCCGGCGAAGGCGCCCTCGCCACGGTATTCGGCGATGCCCTCGAAGGCGGCCAGGAAGGCGTCCTGTGCGGTGTCGTCGGCTTCGCTGGGCGCGGCGCCCATCCGACGCAGCAGGCCGCGCACCGCTGATCCATGACGCCGGACCAGCTCACCGAAGGCGCCGCGATCTCCCGTCGCCGCCAGGGTGGCCAGCTCCACGTCGTGGAGGCTCGCGAGCCTGTGTTGAGAGCCCGTCATTGGGCTTGCTCCCCCTAGAGCAGGATTACTTGTGGTCGCGCCCGAAGAACGACATCACGACGAAGGCCAGACCGATGAAGCCTGGGAAGGCCGCAACACCCAGCATCGGGTAGAACGCGTCCGGCTCCTCGAAGCTGGTCGCAAAGCCCAGGGCGGCGAAGCCCAGCGCCACGCCCAGCCAGATGATCCCGACCCGCAGGTCGCGCTGGGGCGACGGCTTCGGCTTGACCTTCACATCGGCGGTCATGGCCGTGATCACCTCCGGCGGCAGGGGCTGGCCCTTCTCGATGGCGGCGCGCAGCGTGTCCTGCAGCTTCTGCCGTTCCTGGCTGCGCAGGTAGTTGGGCACGATGATGATTGCGGCGATCATCGCGAAGAACGCGATAGGCACGAGGATTTCCATCCGGGTCTCCTTCTCTCGATGGCGGGCCTTGTCGCCCGTCTATGCCAGGAAAGAGGCGCGCCGCAGCGTCTATGGATGCAACGGAACGCGTGAATTCTTCGTCATGTTCGCGCTTAGAGGCGCGACCACCCAAACCGCCCCGAAGCGGCGACAGCCAGCAACAGGGCCAGGCTTCCCACGATCGCGGCCGGCGCAAGGCCCAGGGCCAGGCTTTCCAGCACGCTGGAAAGATGCGGCCACACCCGCCACAGCGCGACGGCCCCGATCAGGCAGGCGCCCGCCAGCCAGGCCAGGTCCAGCAACAGGGCCCGACGCGCCAGGCGCTCGAACACCTGTGCGGTGAAGGCCGGATCGCGGGGCGGCGGGGCGTCAGCGGCGAACAGGTCCTGGAGACGTTCGTCAGCGGTCGGCATCGGCGCGGTCCTCCTGGTTCTGTTCGGCCCCAAGCGCGGCCAGCAACTTCGCCCGGCCTCGCGTCACATGGGATTTCACCGTCCCCAACGGCAAATTCAAGGCCTGGGCGGCTTCGGCGTGGCTGAAATCCGCCGCCAGGCAAAGGGCCACGCACGCCCTCTGCTCCAGAGGCAGATCCGACATCGCCCGGTCGAGGGCCAGCCGGTCCTCCTCCTGCGGCGACTGGGCCGCCGGACGCCCCTCTGCATAGGCGGCCTCGCGCTGGCGGGCGCGGCGGTCTGAGCGCAGGGCGGTCAGGGCCTTGTTGTAGCCAATCCCGCAGAGCCAGGCCCGGACATTGGCGCCCGGCTCCAGCTTTCCGATCCGGCTCCAGGCGACCAGAAACGTCTCCTGGGCCAGGTCGTCGGCCAGGGCCCAGTCCCGGCAGGCCCGTCGCAGAAAGGCGCGAAGGGCCTGCTGGTGCCGCTCCACCAGCCGCGCGAACGCCTGGCTGGAGCCTTGGGCGGCGGCCCCGACCAGGTCTGCGTCGAGGCCCTGGGGCTCCATCAGTCGCGGTCCGGCCCGCGGCGGAACATCGACCCCATCAGGGCCAAGGCCAGGTTGCCGGCGGCGACACAGGTCAGGATCACGGCGACAAAGCGAAAGGCGCCCGAGGCGTCAGGCAGGTAGCCCATCTGGACGCCGATCCAGAAGCCGGCGGCCACCGTGCCCACCGACACCGCCACGCGCCAATTGCGCTCCGGCCCCCAGCGGTAATAGCGACGCCAGGCGCGGCGGGCGTAGCGGTCGCCGTAGAAGTCCTCCGGCGGCGGGGGCGGATAGTCGCCCTGGGCGCGGCGCAGCAACTCCGGCGGCGGCTCCTTGCCTTGGGCGGTGTAGGTCTTGATCAGGTCGATGGTGTCACGGCTGCGCTGATAGCTCAGCCAGCGGTCCCAGGCCCCGAACACAAAAAAGCCGATCGGAAAGATCAGCCACCAGTACCTGAACCAGAAGTCTTCCATGGCGGTCTCCAGGAGATCCGGCAGGGATCATTCCCTGCTTTCACCCCCTAGTCGCCGCCGAGCCTGCGCCTGGATGCGGGCGTACGCAAAAGAGTTCGCGGGCGGCCCGGGGAGACGGGCCGCCCGCTTGAGCCCTCAGAAGAAGCCGAGCTTCTTGGGGCTGTAGCTGACCAGCATGTTCTTGGTCTGCTGGTAGTGGTCGAGCATCATCTTGTGGGTCTCGCGACCGATCCCCGACTGCTTGTAGCCGCCGAAGGCCGCATGGGCCGGATAGGCGTGGTAGCAGTTGGTCCAGACCCGTCCGGCCTGGATGCCGCGCCCGAAGCGATAGCAGCGGTTGGCGTCGCGGCTCCACACCCCCGCGCCCAGGCCGTAGAGGCTGTCATTGGCGATGGCCAGCGCTTCGGCCTCGTCCTTGAAGGTGGTCACCGACACGACCGGGCCGAAGATCTCCTCCTGGAAGATGCGCATCTTGTTGTGGCCGCGGAACACGGTCGGCTGGACATAGAAGCCACCGGCCAGCGCGCCGCCGAGCTCGGCCCGGCCACCGCCGGCCAGGAGCTCGGCGCCCTCCTCCCGGCCGATGTCCATGTACTTCAGGATCTTCTCCAGCTGTTCGCCCGAGGCCTGGGCCCCGACCATGGTCGTCGGATCGAGGGGGTCGCCCTGCTTGATCGCGGCGACCCGGGCGAGCGCACGCTCCATGAACCTGTCGTAGATGCTCTCGTGGATCAGGGCGCGGCTCGGGCAGGTGCAGACCTCGCCTTGGTTGAAGGCGAACATCACGAAGCCTTCGATGGCCTTGTCGAAGAAGTCGTCATCTTCGGCGGCCACATCCTCGAAGAAGATGTTCGGCGACTTGCCGCCCAGCTCCAGGGTCACCGGGATCAGATTCTGGCTGGCGTACTCCATGATCAGCCGGCCGGTGGAGGTCTCGCCGGTGAAGGCGATCTTGGCGATGCGCGGCGACGAGGCCAGCGGCTTGCCGGCCTCAAGTCCGAACCCGTTGACGATATTGAGGACGCCCGGGGGCAGCAGGTCGGCGACCAGGTCAGCCCAGGCCAGGATCGAGGCCGGGGTCTGCTCGGCCGGCTTCAGCACCACGCAGTTGCCGGCGGCCAGCGCGGGCGCGAGCTTCCAGGCGGCCATCAGCAGCGGGAAGTTCCAGGGAATGATCTGGCCGACGACGCCCAGGGGTTCGTGGAAGTGATAGGCGATGGTGTCGTGGTCGATCTCGCCGATCGAGCCTTCCTGGGTGCGGACGCAGGCGGCGAAATAGCGGAAATGATCGATGGCGAGCGGCACGTCGGCGGCGGTGGTCTCGCGGATCGGCTTGCCGTTGTCCCAGGTCTCGGCGCGCGCCAGCAGGTCGAGGTCCGCCTCCATCCGGTCGGCGATGGCGTTGAGGACCGCCGCACGGTCGGCGACGCTGGTGCGGGCCCAGGCCGGAAAGGCCGCATGGGCGGCGTCCAGCGCCATCTCCACGTCCGTTGCGTCTGAGCGCGCCACTTCACAGAGCTTGGCGCCGTTCACCGGGGAATGGTTGTCGAAATAGCGGCCGGCGGCGGGCTCCACCCAACCGCCGCCGATATAGTTGCCGTACCGGGCGCGGAACGGGGCGTCCTGGCTGATGATGCGCTCGGGCTTGTTCATGGGAGTTCCTCCGTGGACCTGTTGCGGGACGGGCCCTGCGCCCGGTCTTCTCGCTTTCACAAAGGAGGCGGCGCACGCTGGCATGTGGTCAACGCCTGGAACCCTGCGTCACAGGGCGATGCGTGAGAATTCGCGAGCGATCTTGTCAGTTTTCGGCTAGCGTCGACGCAAACTACGACAGGTAGTTATTGAGTGTCGCAAATTGCGACACAGGGAAGGTGACGCGATGGTCGAGGCGATCCAGCCGTCAGCACAGTCTGCGCGTGCAGAGTTCTTCGCGCGCGGCCAGATTCCACACGACAGGGTTGGGCAACCGATTCTGCGCGCCTGGCTTCGATGCGCGGACATGGGCCTGGATCATGCCCGGCCGCCCGAGGTCGAGCCGCCGGAAGCCGCCAACATCCGCGAGCTGTGCGAACGGCATGAGCGCCTGCGCCGCCTGTGCCGCCCGGAACTGGACGCCCTGAACGCAGAGGCGCGCGAGACCGGCGGCATCGCCATCCTGACCAATGCTGAGGGCGTGGTGCTCGACGCCTTCGGGGATTCCAGCTTCGCCGGCCGCGCCGCCGAGGTCGCCCTGCGGCCCGGGATCGCCTGGAACGAGACCGCCATGGGCGCCAACGCCATCGGCGCCGCCCTGGCCGAACGCCGGGCCGTCGCCGTACACGGCGGGGAACACTACTACGACGCTCACGGCATCCTGAGCTGCGCCGCCGCGCCGATCCTCGACCCCCGGGGCGCGGTCGTGGGCGTTCTGGACCTGTCGGCCCATGCGGACATGCAGCGGCTCCACGCGCTCGGGCTGGTCCGTCTGGCGGTGGAGCAGATCGAGCACCGCTTCTTTGCCGGCGGCATCGAGGGGGCCAGCGTTCTCCGCTTCCACACTGAAGCCGCCCTGGTCGGCGCCGCGCGCGAAGGCGTACTGGTGTTTGACGAAGACCATCGACTGATCGGCGCCAACCGCCGGGGCCTGTCCATGCTGCGCCAGGACTGGAGCGCCCTCGACGTCACCACCTTCGCCGACCTGTTCGAGACCGCGCCGGACCTGGGTGGGGATCTGAAGGAGTGGCGCGCCCACGATGGCGGCCGGTTCCACGGCGTGATGCGCCCCCCGGCGTCTGCGCCCTCCGCCCCCGCCGCCGCGCCGGCGGCCCGGACGCTGGAAGATGCGGAGTTGGCCATGATGCGGGCCGCCCTGGAGGCCTGCGGCGGCAATGTCAGCGCCGCTGCGCGCCAGCTGGGCGTCCACCGCAGCACCCTTTATCGCCGGGTGTTCGGGCCGGACCAGGCGAACTGATCAGCCCAGGGCGGCGGCGTAGTCCTGGGGCTTGAAGCCCACCAGCAGCCGGTCGCCGAGATCGAGCACCGGGCGCTTGATCATCGAGGGCTGGGCCAGCATCAGCCGGATCGCCTTGGCCTCATCGAGGTCGGCCTTGTCAGCGTCCGGCAGCTTGCGGAAGGTCGTGCTGGCGGTGTTCAGCAACACCTTCCAGCCGACCTTGCCGGCCCAGACCTCCAGGGTCGGCTGATCGATCCCCTCGACCTTGTAGTCGTGGAAGCGGACGGCGACGCCGTGGTCATCCAGCCAGGTGCGCGCCTTCTTCATCGTGTCGCACGCCTTGATCCCGTAGATCGTCGCCTGGCCCATGTCGCCCTCCATTCGAGGCGATCTCCTTGCCAGGATTCGCCGCCTCACCGTGCTTCAGGCATGGACAAGTCTTGATCAGACGCCCATTTCAAAGCTCCCGAACATCCGGCGCATCTCGCGCCGCCTAGTCCGAAGAGAAGACCCATGCCCGCCTATCGCTCGCGCACCTCGACCCATGGCCGCAACATGGCTGGCGCCCGGGGCCTCTGGCGCGCGACGGGGATGAAGGACGCAGACTTCGGCAAGCCGATTATCGCGGTGGTGAACTCCTTCACCCAGTTCGTGCCCGGCCACGTGCACCTGAAGGACCTGGGCCAGATGGTCGCCCGCGAGATCGAGGCGGCCGGCGGCGTGGCCAAGGAGTTCAACACCATCGCGGTGGATGACGGCATCGCCATGGGCCACGACGGCATGCTGTACAGCCTGCCCTCCCGCGACCTGATCGCCGACAGTGTCGAGTACATGTGCAACGCGCACACGGTCGACGCGATGGTCTGCATCTCCAACTGCGACAAGATCACGCCCGGCATGCTGATGGCCGCGCTGCGCCTGAACATCCCGGCGGTCTTCGTGTCCGGCGGGCCGATGGAAGCCGGCAAGGTCGTCCTGAAAGGCAAGGAGGTCGCCCTCGACCTCGTGGACGCCATGGTCGCGGCCGCCGACGAGGCGGTGTCGGACGAAGAGGTCGAGAAGATCGAGCGCTCGGCCTGCCCGACCTGCGGCTCCTGCTCGGGCATGTTCACGGCCAACTCGATGAACTGCCTCACTGAGGCCCTGGGCCTGTCCCTGCCCGGCAACGGGTCGGCCCTGGCCACCCACGCCGACCGTCAGCGCCTGTTCCTGGAAGCCGGCCGCACCATCGTCGACATCACCCGCCGCTACTATGAGCAGGACGATGAGACCGTGCTGCCGCGCAGCGTCGCCAGCTTCAAGGCCTTCGAAAACGCCATGAGCCTGGATATCGCCATGGGCGGCTCGACCAATACGGTCCTGCACCTCCTGGCGGCGGCGCATGAGGCCGGCGTCGACTTCACCATGGCCGACATCGATCGGCTGTCGCGCAAGGTGCCCTGCCTGTCCAAGGTCGCGCCCGCCAAGGCCGACGTGCACATGGAAGACGTCCACCGGGCCGGCGGCGTCATGGCCATCCTGGGCGAACTGGAGCGGGGCGGCCTGCTGCACACCGATCTGCCCACCGTCCATACCCCGACCCTGGGTGAGGCCCTGGCCCGCTGGGATATCGGCCGCACCAACAGCGAGGACGTGCGCACCTTTTTCCGCGCCGCCCCGGGCGGCGTGCCGACCCAGACTGCCTTCAGCCAGTCCCGCCGCTGGGAAGAGTTGGATCTGGACCGCGCAGGCGGCGTGATCCGCGACGTCGAGAACGCCTTCTCCAAAGACGGCGGCCTGGCGGTGCTGAAGGGCGACCTCGCCCCGGAAGGCTGCATCGTCAAGACGGCCGGCGTCGACGAGAGCATCCTGAAGTTCTCCGGCCCGGCCAAGGTCTATGAGAGCCAGGACGCGGCCGTCAGCGCCATCCTGACCGGCAAGGTCGTGGCGGGCGACGTGGTGGTGATCCGCTACGAAGGTCCGCGCGGCGGGCCGGGCATGCAGGAAATGCTCTATCCGACCAGCTATCTGAAATCGAAGGGCCTAGGGAAGGCCTGCGCCCTGATCACCGATGGCCGGTTCTCCGGCGGCACCTCTGGTCTGTCCATCGGCCACGTCTCGCCGGAAGCGGCCGAGGGCGGCCTGATCGCCCTCGTCGAGAACGGCGACATGATCGACATCGACATCCCGAACCGCGGCATCAGCCTGCGGGTCGGCGCGGAGGTGATCGCCAAGCGTCGGGCGGCCCAGGAGGCCCGCGGCAAGGACGCCTGGACCCCGGCCGAGCCGCGCCACCGCAAGGTCTCCACCGCCCTGCGCGCCTACGCCGCCTTCACCACCAGCGCCGCGCGCGGCGCGGTGCGCGACGTCGATCAGAAGCGATAAGGCCGCCTCTACGACCCGCCGAAGGCCTCAGGGCCGCGGCGGGTCCTGCGCCACCAGTTCGGCGATCCGCATCAGGGCTGTGGTGAGGACGTCTTGCGTCTCAGGTCCGCCCAGGGAGATCCGGACGCCGTTGCGCGTCTCGGGCCCCGTCGCGAAGGCTTCGGCGCCGACCAGGGACAGACCACGCTGCTGGCCCGCCCGCCGCAGGCTGTCGCCATCCCAGGCCGATGGAAGATCAAGCCAGACATGCAGGCTTTCCTCGGCCGCTGCATAGGCCTGGGGCAGAATACGCCGGGCGATGGCGCAACGGGCGCGCGCCTCTCGCCGAACTCCGGCCAGCAAATGCTCGGCCCGACCGTCGCGCACCCAGGCCGTGGCCATGGCCGCCATCAGCGGGGGCGGCATGAGCGCAATGGCGCGTAGGGCGTCGCCCACGCGCTCGCCCTCTTCCCCTTCCGGCACCGCGAGGTAGGCGATCCGCAGGCCGGGCGTCAGGGTCTTGGCCAGGGTCGCCAGATAGAAGGTGCGCTCGGGGGCGAAGCTGCCGACCGAGGCTGGCGGCGCCTCCAGGAGGCGGCTGTAGGGATCATCCTCGACAATCCAGGCGCCGGCCGCCCGCGCGACCTCAGCGATCGCCTGCCGTCGCTCAGGGCTGGTGGTTGAGGCCGTGGGGTTCTGCAGGGTGGGCACCAGGTAAATCAGCTTCGGCGCCGCATCCCGACAGAGCCTGGCCAGATCCTCCGGCAGAAACCCGTCGGCGTCGGCCGGACAGGCCAACAGCCGCAGGCCGAAACGCTCCGCGACCTGGCGGAACCCCGGATAGGTCAGGGGCTCGACCACCACGGCGTCGCCGGGCGCGCACAGCGCCCCAAGGATGGCGCTGAGAGCAGCCTGGGCGCCTGGGGCGACGAGCACACGCGCGGGCGGGACATCAGCCAGGCAGGGGGAAATCCAGGCCGCCCCCGCCAACTGTTGCCCCGGCGCGCCGGCCCCAGGGTGGTAGGCCATCAGCCGCGCGGCGTCATGCCGCTGCATCAGGTCGACTGTGGTGTCCCGTATCATGTCGGCCAGGGACACGCCCGCCGGGGCCGGGGGCAGGTTCATGCTGAGGTCAATACGGCCGGGATCGTCCTGCAGAGCGTCGGCCCTGACAAAGGTGCCCCGCCCGACCGCGCCGTCCAGCCAGCCCCGCCGGCCCGCCTCGCTGTAGGCGCGGGTGACGGTGGTGATGTCCACGCCCAGCCGATCCGCCACCGCCCGCTGGGGCGGCAGCCTGTCGCCGGCCTGAAGCGCCCCTGACCGGATCGCGTCTTCCAGCGCCCTGAGTATGGACTTGTAGAGGGGCCCGTCACCTCGGCGGACGGAGGACAGCCAGGAGTCAGGTCGGGGAGCCAAGCTTGATGCTCGCGAGAAATCCATGCAATATATCCACATTGCATGGATTTAAGCTCCAGACAATCCAGGACCGCCGCCCATGACTGACATCTCCACAGGCCCGACCTCGCTCAGCGCCGGCCTCCGCTGCCGGTGCCCCCGCTGCGGCCAGGGCGGACTGTATTCGGGGTTCCTGAAGATCGCTGAGGCGTGTGAGGTGTGCGACCTGGCGTTCGATTTCGCCGAACCCGCGGATGGCCCCGCCTTCTTCGTCATGACAGGTGTGGGAATCGCGGTCATCGCCGCCTGGGCGGTGTGGGTGGTCGCTGCGCAGCCGCCGGTCTGGGCGCAGTTCGTCACCGTCTTCCCCGCCCTGCTGGGCGGGTGCCTGGCCACCTTGCGGCCGGTCAAGGCCTGGCTGGTGGCCGAGCAGTACGTTCGCAAGGCCGGCGAGGCGCAATGGCTGAGCACCGGCGCCCACGGCAAGGCGCCGGCCAGCTACAAGCGCAAGGGCTGGTAGTCCGCGGCCCGAGGGCGCGGCTAGCGGCCTATTCCCACTCGATGGTGCCAGGGGGCTTCGAGGTCACGTCGTAGACGACGCGGTTCACGCCGCGGACCTCGTTGATGATCCGCGTCGCGCAGCGGCCCAGGACCTCCCAGGGGAACTCGAAGAAGTCGGCGGTCATACCGTCGGTGGAGGTCACCGCGCGCAGGGCCAGCACATCCTCATAGGTGCGCGCGTCGCCCATGACGCCGACGGTTTTCACCGGCAGCAGCACGGCGAAGGCCTGCCAGATGCTGTCGTAGAGGCCCGCCTTGCGGATCTCGTCCAGATAGATGGCGTCGGCCTGCTGCAGGACGGCGACCTTCTCGGGCGTGATCTCGCCGGGGATGCGGATGGCCAGACCCGGGCCCGGGAACGGGTGGCGGCCGACAAAGGCCGGCGGCAGGCCGAGCTCAACGCCCAGCGCCCGGACCTCGTCCTTGAACAGTTCGCGCAAGGGTTCGACCAGCTTCAGCTTCATGTAGTCCGGCAGGCCGCCGACATTGTGGTGGCTCTTGATCACCGCGCTGGGGCCGCCCTTGGCCGAGACGCTTTCGATCACGTCGGGATAGAGGGTGCCCTGGGCCAGGAAACTCGCGCCCTCGATCTTGGCGCTCTCGCGGTCGAAGACGTCGATGAACAGCTTGCCGATGGTCTTGCGCTTGGTCTCGGGATCCGAGACGCCCTTGAGCGCGCCCAGGAATTCCTCACCGGCGTCAACGTGCACCAGCGGGATGTTGTAGTGGTCGCGGAACATGGTCACGACCTGCTCGCCCTCGTTCTGACGCAGGAGGCCAGTGTCGACGAACACACAGGTCAGCTGGTCGCCGATCGCTTCGTGGATCAGGACCGCCGCCACTGAGGAATCGACGCCGCCGGACAGGCCGCAGATCACCTTCTCGGAGCCCACCTGGGCGCGGATCTTTTCCACCATCTCCTGGCGGAACGAGGCCATGGTCCAGTCGCCCTTCAGGCCCGCGATCTTGTGGGTGAAGTTGCGCAGCATCAGCGCGCCACGCGGCGTATGGGCCACTTCCGGGTGGAACTGGATGCCATAGAAGCGACGGCCCTCGTCGGCGATCACCGCATAGGGCGAGCCCTCGGACGAAGCCACCACATGGAAGCCCTGCGGGATGGCGGTGATCTTGTCACCGTGGCTCATCCAGACGGTCTCTTTCGCGCCGATCTCGCCCAGGCCAGCCAGCAGCGGGCTCTCACGCTCGATCAGGATCTCGGCCCGGCCGAACTCACGGGAGTGGCCGCCCTCGACCTTGCCGCCCAGCTCCGAGACCATGGTCATCTCGCCGTAGCAGATGCCCAGCACCGGCACGCCGAGTTCGAAGACCTTGTGGGTCACCGACGGGCTCTCGTCCTCATGCACGCTGGCGGGACCGCCGGACAGGATCACGGCCTTGGGGCCGAAGGCCTCCAGCATGCCCTCCACCTTGTCGTAGGGATGGATCTCGCAATAGACGCCGCTCTCGCGCAGGCGGCGCGCGATCAGCTGGGTCACCTGGCTGCCGAAATCGACGATCAGGACGCGTTCGTGGGCGGGGGTCTGGGTCATGGCGGCCTCAGGCTTTCGAGCGCTCCAGCACCGCGACGAAGAAGCCGTCGGTGTCGGTGCTGGCGGGGGACAGGCGGATATGACCCGCGGGCGTGAGGAACCGGGCGAGCGCCGGATCCTCCGTGGCGGGCTTCAGGGTGAACTGGGTGTTGCGGGCGAGGAAGGCGTCGACCCGGTCCTCGTCCTCCTGCGGCAGCACGGAGCAGGTGACATAGACGATGCGGCCGCCGGGCTTGGCGAAGGTCGCGCCGAGGTCCAGCACAAGGTCCTGGTCGGCCATGCGCTTGGCGAGCGTGTCCGGCGTCAGGCGCCACTTGGTGTCGGGATGCCTGCGCCAGGCGCCCGTGCCGGTGCAGGGCGCGTCGATGAAGACCACGTCCATCTTGCCCTCGAGCCCCTTCAAGGGGTCGGGGTTCACCGGCGAGCGGATCTGCAGGTTGCGCACGCCGGCGCGGTCGCCCCGACGGATGGTGTCGGCCAAGCGGCGCGGGTCGCTGTCATAGGCGTAGATCTGGCCGGTGGACCCCATGGCCGCAGCCAGGGCCAAGGTCTTGCCACCGCCGCCGGCGCACAGGTCAAGCACCTGCTTACCGCGCACCTCGCCGGCGCAGGCCGCGGCGATCTGGGAGCCGAGGTCCTGAACTTCGAACCAGCCCTTGGAGAAGGCCGGAATGGTCTCGACCGCGCCCGCCCGCTCGGTGGGGTTCGGCGCAGGAATGCGGAAGGCGGTGGGCAGCACGCCAGCGGCTTGGGCCTTCAGCGGCGCGAGCGCCTTGGCGGCGCGCTCCGGATCGGACTTCAAGAGGTTGACCCGCAGGTCGACGGGGGCGCGGGCCGACAGGGCCGCCCCCTCCTCCGCCGCACGGTCCGCGAAGGCGCGCACGAAGTCGGCTTCCAACCAGTCGGGGATATCGGCGCGGATGGCGACCGGCGCATCAGCCAAGTCGCGCGGCGCAGCCAGGGCCGCCATCTCCGCATCGGTCAGGGCGCCCGGGCCATGGGGTTCGTCGGCGCAGGCCTCCGCGATGCGGTCCAGGGCCCAGCCCCAGTCGAAGGCGAGCGCGCCCAGCACCGCGGCGCGGACGCTGTCGTCGCCCATCCTCCAGCCGAGCGACCGGCGGCGGCGCATGGTGTCGAGCACCAGGCCGGAGACAAAAGCGCGGTCCTTGGAGCCTGCGAAGCGCGAGGCGTCGCCCCAGGCCTTCAGCGCCATCTTCACCGGACGGTGACGCGTCTCGACCTCGGTCAGAACCTCGATGGCCGCGGAGATCCGGCCGCCGTCACGCAAGGAAGATCGCCGCCACGATCATGACGATCCCCGCCATGCTGACGAACCAGGCCAGCGTCCGGACCCCGGTCACGCCCAGGGCGTAGAGCGGCACATAGACCGCGCGCCCGGCCACGTAGAGCACGCCGCCCCACAGGGTCAGCGGGCCGGTCTTGGCGACCAGATAGGCGGCGAAGGTGGCCGCCACAAAGAAGGGAAAGGTCTCCTGGAAGTTCCGATAGGCGCGGTCCAGGCGACCGGCGACGCCGGTGAGCGCGCGGTGCTCGTCGCGCGGGCCCGCCGCCCACTTCAGGTCCTGTTCGGGATGCAGGCGCGCCGCCAGCGTCGCCCAGAGCAACTGGACGATGCCGACGACGACCGCCGCCCCGATGAGCAGGAGTTCTGGCGCCGCGTTCATGGTCTAGACCGGGCTCGAATAGTTCGGAGCCTCGCGGGTCATCATGACGTCGTGGACATGGCTTTCGCGCAGGCCCGCGCCGGTGATGCGGATGAACTTCGCCCGCTGCTGGAACAGCGGAATATCCGGCGCGCCCACATAGCCCATGGCCGCCCGCAGGCCACCGACCATCTGGTGCAGGATGCCGCCGATGGGCCCCTTGTAGGCCACCTGCCCCTCGATGCCCTCGGGCACCAGCTTCAGGGCCGAGACCTCCTTCTGGAAGTAGCGGTCCGCCGAGCCCGACGCCATGGCGCCCAGGGAGCCCATGCCGCGATAGGCCTTGTAGGACCGGCCCTGGTACAGGAACACCTCGCCTGGCGCCTCGTCGGTGCCGGCGAAGGCCGAGCCCATCATGGCCGCGTGCGCGCCCATGGCGATGGCCTTGGCCAGGTCACCCGAATACTTGATGCCGCCGTCAGCGATGACGGGGACGTCCGTGCCCTTGGCGGCGCGGACGGCGTCGGCGATGGCGGTCAGCTGGGGCACGCCCACACCGGCGACGATGCGCGTGGTGCAGATAGAGCCCGGGCCGATCCCGACCTTCACCGCGTCAGCGCCAGCCTCGATCAGGGCGCGGGCCCCGTCATAGGTGGCGATGTTGCCGGCGACGATCTGGACGCGATTGGTCTCGCGCTTGATCCGGCCGACAGCCTTGGCGACGTCAGCGTTGTGGCCATGGGCGGTGTCGATCACCACCACGTCCACGCCGGCGTCCACCAGGGCCATGGAGCGCTCATAGCCCGCGTCGCCCACGGTGGAGGCCGCGCCGACCAGCAGGCGGCCTTGGGCGTCCTTGGCGGCCAGGGGATGAGCCTGGGCCTTTTCCATGTCCTTGACGGTGATCAGGCCGACGGCGCGATAGGCCTCGTCGACCACGATCAGGCGCTCAATCTTGTGCTTGCGCAGCAGCTCACGGGCCTCGGCCTGGCTGCAGCCTTCGCGAACCGTGACCAGGTTGTCCTTGGTCATCAGCACCTTGGCCGGAACATCGTCAGAGCCTTCGAACCGCATGTCGCGGTTGGTCAGGATGCCGACCAGCTTTCCGGATTCCGGCTCAACCACAGGAAAGCCCGAAATTTTCCGGCGCGCCTTGATCTCGCGGACTTCGCGCAGCGGCGTGTCCGGATGGATGGTCAGCGGATTGATGACCATGCCGCTTTCGTAGCGCTTCACTTCGCGCACCTGGTCGGCCTGTTCCTCCACCGTCAGGTTGCGGTGCAGGATCCCCATGCCGCCGGACTGGGCCATGGCGATCGCCAGACGGCTCTCGGTCACGGTGTCCATCGCCGACGAAACGATCGGGATGTTCAGACTGATTTCGCGCGTAAACTTGGTGGAGGTGTCCACCTGGGTCGGCATCACATCGGACGGACCCGGTTCGAGCAAAACGTCGTCGAAGGTAAGCCCTTCGCGAATCTCCATGAGACTCTCCATTTTGCGCGGTGCGTATAGGGGGTCATGCCCCTCAAGGGCAAGGGTCGCGTGATCCATCGGCGATCTATTCTTTCGCGTTGGCGGGCGGGACCAGCCCCGCGGCGGTGAAAGCGGCCCTCAGGGCCTGGACCAGGGCGGCCAGCCTGAGCAGGGCCAGGGCCAGGCTGGGCAAGGTTCCCTCCGGACTCCAGACCAGGGTCAGCCCCCCGATCATCGTCCATCCCATGAGCGCCATCAGCGCGGTTGTTCTTGGTGTTGTGTCATTGGGCATGGCGATCTGATGCCCGCTTTGAGCGTGAGAGGAAATCGACATATAAGGTCACCCATGTTCGAAAATCTCACATTAGGACCCCTGCCCTCCCTGAACGCCTTGCGCGCGTTCGAGGCCATGGCCCGGACCGGCCGCGCGACCCTGGCGGCGGAGGAGCTGCATGTGACCCATTCGGCGGTCAGCCGGCAGGTCAAGGCGCTGGAGGCGACCCTGGGCGCGCGGCTGTTCACCGGGCCAAAGCATCGCCTGGAACTGACCGAGGCTGGGCGAGAGCTGCTGCCGCATCTCACCGCGGCCTTCGACCAGATCGCCGGCGCCGTGGCGCGGGTGCGTGGCGGGGCCGAGGACCTGCACCTGGCGGTGAACGCCTCGGTCTCGGTGAAGTGGCTGATCCCGCGCCTGTCCGGATTCACCGAGACGCACCAGGCCGTTCGGCTGCACCTGGCGGAGCTGCCCAGCCAGGCGACCTCGCACCGGGGCTCCGACGCCATTGTCCGGATCTTTCCGAGCTCGCGTCTGGCCGAGCCGGGCATGACGCCGTTTGCGCCCAATCATGTCGGCCTGGTGCTCAGCCCGAGCCTGGCGGAGCGCCATCCCGATCCCCTTACTGCGCCGCGCCTGGGCGCCGTGACCCACCCGCAGGGCTGGGCGATCTGGGCGGCGCTGGCGGGGGTGGAGCTGCGCCCCAGGACCGAACACCCCTACGCCCACCTCCACTTCGCGGTGGATGCGGCGCTGGCCGGCCTGGGCGCGGCGATCATGCCCTGGCTGCTGGTGGCCGACTATGTCGAGGCTGGCCGGCTGGTTGCGCCCCTGGGCTTCCGGCGCGCGGAGAGCGCCTTCGCCCTCTTGGCCGCGCCGGGGGCGTCGAAGCGCGGTCTCGACCAGTTCCGGGCCTGGCTGGTGGCCGAGGGGGCGAAGGTTCCGCCCGCCCCGCTCAGCGCCCCTTGAACCCCAGGGCGGCGATATAGACTTCGGAAGAGTCCGCGCGGCTGGCTTTCGGCTTCAGGTTCTTCACCTCGGTGAAGTGCTGCTTCAGCAGGCCCATGACCGGCGCGGTCTCCCCACCCTGGAAGGCCTTGGCGACAAAGGCGCCGCCGGGCTTCAGCACACTGATGGCGAAGTCCGCGGCGATCTCGATCAAGCCCATGATCCGCAGGTGGTCCGTGCGCCGATGCCCCACAGTGTTCGGCGCCATGTCCGAGATCACCGCGTCGGGCGGGCCGCCCAGCAGCTCAATCAACATCGGCCCGCACTCAGGATCGGTGAAATCCATCTGCAGGATGTGGGCGGGCGGCAGGGGCTCGACCGGCAGCAGGTCGACGCCGGCGATGTGCTTTACCCCGCGCTCAATGGCCACCTGGGTCCAGCCGCCGGGCGCAAGGCCAAGGTCGATGATCCGCGCGCCGGGCTTGAACAGCTTCAGGCGGTCATCGAGCTCGGTGATCTTATAGGCCGCGCGAGAGCGATAGCCGTGCGCCCGAGCCTTGGCGGCGAACGGGTCGTTGACCTGACGCTCCAGCCAGGCCTGCGACGACGGGGTGCGGATCTTGGCCGTCTTCAAGCGCGCGGGCTTGCCGCGGCCCTCTTCGGTGCCGCCGCTGGGCGGCTTGACCATACGTTTGCGGGGCGGTTCGGTCATTGGGCGGCCTCCTGCGGGCGGCCGGGGCCACGGCCGCCGCGTCTGCGGCGACGCCGGCGTCGGGCGTTGGGACGTTCGGACATCAGCGACATCAGGATGCCCTCACGCAGGCCGCGGTCGGCGACCCGCACGCGGCTGCAAGGCCAGAGCTCCTGGACGGCTTCCAGGATCGCGGCGCCGGCCAGCACCAGGTCGGCGCGGTCGGGCCCGATGCAGGGCTGCTCCGCCCGCTCCTGGGGGCTGAGATTGAGCAACAGGTCAGCGGCGGCCTCGCACTCGTCGCGGGACATCCAGATGCCGTCCACCCGGCTGCGGTCATATCGACGCAGGCCCAGGTGCATGCCGGCCAGGCTGGTGATCGCCCCCGAGGTGCCCACCAGGTGAGCGCGGTCGGCGTCGAAGACCGGCCGCATGGGATCGGCGTGATGGAAGGCGGCCAGTTCGGCCTTCACCCGGTCGACCATGGCGCGGAACCAGGTCTCGGTCGCCTGTTCGCCCTCGGGGAACTGCTCGGCCAGGGTCACGACGCCGATGGGAATCGACAGCCAAGCCTTGATCGGCAGCTTGCCGGGCGCGAACCGGGCGGTGTCCGCATCCAGCCCCTCGCCCTGCATGTCGACCCAGGACAGCTCGGTGGAGCCTCCGCCGACATCGACCACCAGGGCGGCCTCTGCGGTGCGATCCAGCAGGTTCAGGCAACCGGCGACGGAGAGCTGGGCCTCCTCGCGGGGGCTGATGATCTGCAGCTTCAGGCCGGTCTCCTCGGCCACCCGGGCGATGAAGTCCGGACCGTTCTCAGCCGAGCGGCAGGCCTGAGTGGCGATGGCCTTGAGCTTCACCACCCGGCGGCGGCGGACCTTCTCGGCGCTGACCTTCAGGGCCGCCATGGCGCGATCCATGGCCACGTCGGACAGTCGTCCGCTCTGGGACAGGCCCTCCCCCAGGCGCACGATCCGCGAATAGGCCTCGACCACGCGAAAGCCGCGCCCGGTCGGCGTGGCGATCAGCAGGCGGCAGTTGTTCGTCCCGAGGTCGAGGGCGCCGTAGCAGGGCGTTTCCGGCTGTGGGGTCTCGGGTCGGGTGCGGCCCTGGGGCCGGGGATTGGGCGCGTTCATGCCTCCACCGTCCGGCGGGGGCGCGCACCTGTACGTCTCGGGCGGCGTTCGCATCGAACGCGCCTCGGGGGCGTAACCTGCATGGATCGCCTACTCTGTCGCAGACGCGGCGGTCGCGTCTCATTTCGAGGACAACTGTAGCCGAAGGGTTCGCCTGCCGGAAGGCGCGGCCTTGAAGCCTGACAGATGATTGTTACGTTCACCTCCTGGTTAGGTGACGTGGTGTAGATTCCGTTTCATGGATGCTCGAACCGACAACATGAGCGTCGGCAAGGTCGCGATGACCGCTCCCGACGTCCGACTCGCGAAGTTCGCCATTGGCGACGTCGTGAAACACCGCGTCTTCAACTTCCGTGGCGTCATCTTCGACGTGGACCCCACCTTCGCCAATACCGAGGAGTGGTGGCTGTCGATCCCGGAACACATCCGGCCGCGCAAGGACCAGCCCTTCTATCACCTGCTGGCCGAGAACGAGGACAACGCCTACGTGGCCTATGTCTCGGAGCAGAACCTGCTGCCGGACGACACGGGCGAGCCGGTGGGCCACCCGCAGGCGCCGCTGATCTTCGAATCCTTCGATCAGGGCCACTACACGCTGCGGCCGCGCATCAGCCACTAGGCGCGGGCGGCCTCTGGCGAAAGGTTTTCACGAGAAGTCCCGATTTTCGGGATGATTTCGAATGAAACTTTCTGGCCGGTTGAGCGATCCTTGCGGGTATGAGCCCGGCAACGCAACCCCCGCCCCCTGGCGCACGCCCTGACTGGACCATCGACCAGGACTGGGACGCCTACACCGCCGATGAGCATCGGGTGTGGGACACGCTCTATGAGCGTCAGGCCGCCCTGCTGCCCGGCCGCGCCTGCGACGCCTTCCTGAAGGGGCTGGATGCGCTGAACCTGCATCGCGGCGGCGTCCCCGACTTCCGGGCGATCAATCCCGAGCTTCAGCGGCTGACCGGCTGGACCGTGGTCGCCGCGCCAGGCCTGGTCCCCGACGAGGTGTTCTTCGAGCACCTGGCCAACCGCCGCTTCCCGGCCGGGACCTTCGTGCGCAAGGCCGACCAGCTCGACTACCTGCAAGAGCCCGACGTCTTTCACGACGTCTTCGGTCATGTGCCGATGCTCACCGATCCGACCTTCGCCGACTACATGCAGGCCTATGGCCGGGGCGGTCTGCGCGCCCTCGGGCGCGGGCAGTTGCACAACCTGGCGCGACTATACTGGTACACGGTGGAGTTCGGCCTGCTGGCCACCGAGGCGGGTCTGCGCATCTATGGCGCGGGCATCGTCTCCTCCCGCGCCGAATCGATCTTCGCCCTGGACGATCCCTCGCCCAACCGGCTGGGCTTCGACCTCGAGCGGATCATGCGCACGCCTTACCGGATCGACGACTTCCAGCAGGTCTATTTCGTCGTCCCGGCCCTGCAGGCGTTGCTGGACGCGACCCTGAAGGACTTCGGGCCCATCTATCGCCGCCTGGACAGCGCGCCCGACCTCGGGATCGCCGACGTGCGGACAGAGGATGGGGTCATCACCCGCGGGACCCAGGCCTATGCCCGCGCCCGCGCCCGCGCCTGAGCCCTATTCCGCGCCTGCGGCCCGCTTCTTCAGCGTCTCGAAGCCGGCCTGGATCTGGGCGCGCTGGGCCGGGGAGAAGATCCGGTAGCGCTGAGCCTTTGGCCCGTCGGCCACGCTAATCTCGGCCTCGCTGACATAGATGTAGCGCCCCTGATAGGCGCCCACGAGCGGCTGGCCGTGCTCCAGGCGCAGGCCTTCCAGCCGACCCGCGCAGGACTCCAGGTTCTCGATCCCGCTCACCAGGGGCCGGAAGTCGGGCTTTCCGTTGAGGCCCTCCACCATCCGCCAGCAGACGCCGGCGCTGGTGGGCGCGCCCGCTTCACGGCCGCAGGCGCCGAGCCCAAGGACCAGCAGCAGCGGCAGGATCGTCTTGGTCCCCATGGCCCCTCCCGCGGGTCAGTAGTCCTTGCGCCAGCGCACCGCCAGCTTGCCGTCGCCCTGGCCGGCGATCTTGGAGATGATGGACAGGTTGCGGCGGACGCGCCACTCCACTTGCGCCGACGGGCCTTCGCGGCCGCCGCCGGTCAGTTCGAGATAGACGTCGTCGGTCAGGTACTTGCCCCCTGACACCGTGACGCCCGAGGCCCCGCCGCCCGCCACCGCCAGACGATCCAGACCGGCGAAGGTGCGCAGGTTTCCGATCACGTCGAAGCCCCCGCCCCCGGCCAGGGACGACAGGGCCGAGGCCAGTTGGGCGGCTTCCAGCGGCGACAACTGGGAGGCCGAAGTTCCGAACAGAACCTGGGCGAGCACCTCGTCATTGGGCAGGGTTGGGGTGGAGGTCAGGGTGATCTCCGGCTTGGCCGCCGTGCCGCGGATACGGACCACCGCAGTCAGCGAGGTGTCTTCGCGGGTCGCCGACAGGTCGAGGCGAATGTCCTTGGGCGAGGTCGACAGATAGACCACGCCCCGGGTGTCGAACTCGAACCGCTTGCCCGCGAAATCATAGTCGCCGCGCACCACCCGCGCCGCCCCCGACAGGGAGGGGCTGGAGGTCGTACCGCCGACATGGGCGTCCAGGGACAGCTCCACATCCAGGCCCCGACCACGCAGATAGACCCGTTCCGGCGCCTTGAGGGTGACGTCGAGGGCGATGCCCGGTCCGCGTTTGAAGGGGGCCAACTGGACCGTGGTCATCTCCACAGGACGGTTGATCTCGACCACATCCATCGGGACGACGTTCGAGGGCGTCGGGGTGCGCGCGGCCACATCAGCCCGGTCAATGGTCAGGGCGCCGGCCAACCGGACCTTGCCGTCGCCGTCCCGATCGATGACCGCCTGGCCGGTCGCCGAGGCCGTGGCCTGCTCGTTATCAATCAGTCGGAAGCTCTTGAGATTAAGACGGAAGGTGCTCTCGCCCTCAGGCCCAAAACTGATCCGGCCAGCGCCGGCGACAGTCCCGCCATGGCCGTCCGCCGCGGTCGCCTGGCGAATGTCCACCTCGGTGTCGTTGAGACTGGCGCGCAGGGTCACGTCGCGCAGGGTCAGGCCCGTGGCCCCGTCGGAGAAACGGCCGTCTTCCACATCCGCTCGACCCACTGCGCGGGGCCGCGCCAGGGTGCCGGCGAGGTCGCCCTGTAGCTGGACATGGCCGGCCAGTTCGCGCTCGCCGCCGACCAACAGGTCCCAGAGCGGCTTGACCTCGCCGTCCGCGGAGATGCGCCCCCGGATGGGCTTGGTGCGGTCGATGGCGATCCGCAGGGGCGCCGCCGAGGTCTCGGCCGGCAGCACCAGGGTCGCGGCCGCCTTCAGGCCTTGGCGATTGGTCAGGGCGGCGTCCAGGTTCAGCTCGTCGCCGGCCAGGCGGGCCTTGAGCGATCCGTTCAGGCCCAGGGCGGCGTCAGAGCCCAGACCGCGGACACTATCCAGGTCGGCGTCCAGATAGCCCGACAACCGGCGGCCCTCTCCGTTCAGCACCAGGGCGCCGTCGATCTTGCCGGCGAAGTCCTCGTCGATCAGGCCGACGCCCAGTTGCTGGACCTTGATCTGCACATCCGTGGACGCCCGCGCCATGCGGGCGTTGAGGTCGATACGACCGCCATCGGAGGCGACCAATTGCATCTTGGCCGACGACTCCGGACCGCCCAGCCGGAACTGGGCCGCCTCGACGGTCTTCAAGGCCCACTTCAGGTAACGGCCCTCGCCGTTGAAGGCGAGCTGATAGCCCGGCGCGGCGTGGGCCAGGGTCCCGCTGCCGTCCAGACCCCAACGCGACCCGGAGAACATGCCGGACATCTCGGCTGAATAGGGCAGCTTGGACAGCGGCCCATCAGCGCTGACCCGGCCAGAGGAAATCACCACCCGCCCACCCGGCAGGGCGACGCCCTCTGCGGTCAGACTGAGCCGCGCGCGCGGACCGCCGACGCCGTCGGTAAGACGGACCTGGCCGGCCACCTTGCCGGCCTCAAGGAAGGCGCCCTTGGTCAGGCTGACATCCAGGTCGGCGCTGGACGCCGCATGGTCGCGCAGGGACAGGTCGCCCGACGCCTTCAGGCCCCCGGCGTCCACGGAAAGGTCGGTCAGGTCGACGCCCGCGCCCGGGAAGGCGAAGGCCGACTTGGCCTGGGCCGGGCCATAGGCGCTGGAGGCGTTCAGCGCGACAACCCCGCTGCTGCCATCCGGCCGCCTCAGGAAACTCAGGACCACACGGGCGTTGGTCAGCGGCAACCGCGGCACATCCAAGGCGTCGATGTCAGCGATCAGGTCGGCCCTGGGCGCCTGCAGGGTCCCGGTGATGGCGCCCGAGCCCTTGGCCTTGCCCGTGATCTCCACCGGGCCGGCCCGGAAGGGGCCTTCGGCCGTCCAGTCGAGCTTGAACTTCAGGGCGCCGTCGGCTTCCCGCGCGCCGGCCGCGGTCATCCGGCCAGAGGCTCCGGTGAGCACCGCTTCGGACACCAGGATCCGGCCGCCGCTGAACTCCGCCTTGCCGCTAAGCCGCGGCTGGCCGCCAAGCAGCCGGTCGAGTTCGGCATAGCCGCTGGCGAGCTTCGCGCCCTTGATGTCCAGGTCCAGGCCCCAGGGCTTGCCGCGCCCGGACTGGCCGGCGCTCCAGCTGGCCGACAGCGCGCCGCTGGCGCCCTTGCGCATCCCGGCGATGCTGGCCAGGTCGGCGTCGCCCTTGAAGGTCAGGCCGCCCAGCAGGCCGCGCCCGCCGTCGCCACGGACCTTCAGCCCTTGGGCGTCCACCAGCAGGTCGCGGAAGAGGAAGCGTCCGTCGGACAGCCGGGCGATGTCGAACTCGGCCTTGGGCGAGGCGCCCAGCGCCATGGCCAGCCAGGTGGTTCCGGCGCCGCCGCTCCCGTCCAGCTTGCCCGAAACGCTCCAGCCGCCCGACTTGCGTTCAAAGGCCACCGGCCCGCTCATCCGCGCCAGGCTGTAGCCGAGCAGGGTCGAGTCCCGGACCACCGCGTCCCCGGCGATCTTCCAGTCATCGGCCTTGCCCGTCAGGCGCGCCACCGCGTGGGTCGGCCCCATCTGCGGCCCGCCGATCAGCCGGGTCAGGCTGGGGGCGTCGCCGACCAGGGCCAGGCCCTCCTTGCCGATCCGGCGCTTGTCTGTGTCCACCTGCCCCTTGCCGGACAGGCTGAGGTTCGCGGCCTTGGCGGACAGCGTCACGTCATAGAGGCTCTTCTTCGCCTGGGTTCCGGCGATGACAAAGGTCACCTCCGGCCCAAAGCGGTCGGCATAGGGCTTGAGCAGGCTGGACGCGCTGAGCAGGACCCGGCCCCTCGCCTGCCCGCCCTTCGGCGTCCAGTCGCCGGTGATCTCCACCGGCCGCATCTGGCCCGAGATCGCCACCACGCGGATCAGTCCGGAACGCCCCGGGCCGTCGGATTTGGAGCGGCCGTTGGCCAGGGCCTTCAGCTCGAACGGCGCGCCAGAGGGCAGCCCCAGAGCACCGGCGATAGCGCCGCCCTTGGCCTCCACCGCATCCGCGCTGATCGCCATACGATGGCCCTTGATCAGGTCGAAGGCCAGGTTGAGGTGATCCCCGCGGCGCAGCTGGCTGACGGCGGTCAGGTGGCCCGCCTGGCCGCCTTGGCCACGGCGCAGCTGCAGGCCGCCGACAACGTCATAAACGCCCCGCTGGTAGCTGAACTCCGGCGTCATCTCGACCCGGCCCGAGATCTTGCCGACCCGCAGGGACACCGGCAGCCCACCGGATTTTTCCTTCGGCGCCAGGGTGGGCCTGCGCAGCAGGGTGATGCGCTCGGCGCGGACCTCGTCGATCTCCAGCCGGCGAATGAACAGGTCGAGATAGCGCCACGACACCTGGACCTTGCGGGCGTCCAGCCACACGCCCTGCTCGTCGGACACCGTCAGCCGCCTGAGCGTGAAGTTACGCCAGATGTCGCCTTCCAGCCCCTCGATCTGCAACCGTCCGACCCGGCCAAGCTTCAGGCCATTGGCGCCGGCCTCGATCAACAGCCGCCCTTGGGGCAGCAGCACGCCGAAGCGGGTCGTGACCAGGCCGCCGCCGAACACGAAGGTCAGGATCAGGGCGACAATAATCACGATGGGCGGGAAGGCCCGGCTCTTGGCCACGGCGACCGCGGCCGCCTCCACCTCGTGGACGACCTCGGCGATGGCCTCCTCGATGGGATGCTCGTGTCCCGGCTTCGGATCCTCGGGCGGCTGGCTCAAAAGCTTTGCCCGATGCTGAGATAGACCTGGAAGCTCGGATCGCCCTTGCGCTTGTTCAGCGGCACGGCGATGTCGGCGCGGATCGGGCCGAAGCCCAGGTCATAGCGAACCCCCAGGCCCGCCCCGACGCTCAGGTCCTTGAACGATGGGGTCGGGTCCGAGACGATGGAGCCGGCGTCGATGAAGGCCACAACGCCCCACCGGGCGGTGAGCTTCTGGCGAAGCTCGAACGAGGCCTCGGTCAGGGACAGGCCGCCTTCCGGTGTGTTGTCCGACAGTCGCGGGCCGATGCCCTGATAGGCGTAGCCGCGCACGGAGCCGCCGCCACCGGAATAGAACCTGCGGGAGGCCGGCACTTCCGGGATCAGGCCGCCAATGATGGAGCCGACTTTCACTCGCCCGGCCAGCACCGTCCGCGCCTTTTCGCCGAAGGGCATGTAGGCCGTGCCCTGCGCCTGGGCCCGCAGATAGGGCAAGGTGTTGGAGCCGGAGATCAGGGTGGGCTCAAGTCTCGCCTCCACCCGCCAGCCGCGCTTGGGATCCAGGGGATCATCCGACCGGTCCAGGGCCAGGGCGCCCAGGGCCGCCACCGCGATCAGATCCCGGCCGAGCGGGCGCAATGTGGTCGCCTGACGCTCATCCGTCTGGCTGTAGCCAAGCGAGCCGCCGACGGTGACGTAGGAGGTCTTGCCGAACCGGCGCTGCACGTCGGCGCTGAGGCCGACGCCGGTTTCATCATAGGCGTCGGTCTGGGTGCGGTAGAGCGCCGTCGTCGCCTTCAGGGTCTGCTGGGCGCGGCGCCAATGCGGCAGGGAGACCTCGGCCCCGATTCGGCTGTCGAGGTTGGAGCCCTTGGCGAACACGGCGACCGTGTCGGCGCGGCCCAGGATATTGTAGCGGGTCAGGCGCGCGTCGGCGCCGGCGCCCTCGCTGGTCGAATAGCTGGCGCCGATCTCAAGCTGGCGCTTTGACCGGTCCGCGAGACTGACGATGACCGGGCGCAGACCCTGGAGGGTCGCCTCCGACCGCGGAGCCAGGGCCACCGTCACCGATTCGTAGACCCCGGTGTCGAGCAGCCGGCGTTCCAGTTCGCCCACGTCCTCGGGATCATAGGCGTCGCCGGGCGCCCAGGGGGCGAGCCGGTCAAGCCAGGCCGGATTGGTGCGCCCCGTCGTCACCAGCCGCACGCCATCCAGGCGCACCAGGCTGCCCGCCGCGATGCGATAGGTCGGTCGCACGGTCTGGTCGGCATGGTCGACGATGACCTCGCGCGGCTCCGCGGCGACATCGGCGAACCCGCGCTTCTGTACGGCGGCGACGATGCGCCCTTCAGCGCCCACCACGTCTCCCGCCCGGCCGGCCTGGCCGTTCGCCAAGCCCATGACCGCCTCAGCGGCCGCCTGGACCGTGGGCGGCGGCGCCTCGCCGCTCCAGCTGATCTGCGGATCGGCGATGAGGAAGCGGCGATGAGGCGTCACACGGACCACGGGCTGGGGCGTGTCGCCTTCGCCGACCTCCGGCTCGGCCTCCGCGCCGTAGTAGCCCTCGGACCTCAGCACAGCCAGGGCGTCCGATGCGGCCTCCCGGGCCCGCCGGCGCGCCTCGAAGCGATTCTCGATCGGCTGGTCGGTGTATCCGATGGCCTCGGCCAGCGCTGAGCGCAGCCGGCTGGGCAGATCGCCCTGAAGGCCAGCCTTGGGCGCCTCAGCGCGCGCGCCGCCTGGGCCCATCTGGACCAACAAGGCCGCTGAGGCGGCGACGGCATAGACCAGTCGTCCCACGTCCAAGAATCCGCGCTGAGCCCCCACCGGATTTAGCCTTGTCGTCGCGCCGTGTCACCCGACCCGCCGACCTAACGGTGCTTTCGAATTGGGCGCCTGTCTGCTCAAATGACGGGCATGAAGCCCCATGGTTCCCTTCGCTTCCGAAAACCCGCGCCCCGCAGTAGCGGCCTTCCTAGGGTCGAGCTCGATCACGACCCGGAAGGACCTCTCACGGTGGAGCTAGGATTGTCGACGGCGCCCAGACCTGATGAGACTGAAATGGCCGCGCCAGCCCCTGCGCCTTATGACGAGATGCTGGTCGCCGCGGGGGAGGTCCGTGCTCACTACAAGACGCTCAACGACCGGATCGCCACCCTGGCCGGCGGCGAGCTGGCCGAACGGCAGAAGACTCTGGAGCGGTTCTTCCTGCTGCAGGGCATCACCTTCACCGTCTATGGCGGCGAAAGCTCCACCGAGCGGATCATTCCCACCGACCTCCTGCCGCGGATCATCCCGTCGGAGGAGTGGGATGTCATCGAGGCCGGTCTGACCCAGCGCCTGCGCGCGCTGAACATGTTCCTGGCCGACATCTATGGCGAACAGCAGATTCTGATGGACGGTGTCGTGCCGCGGGAGCTGGTGCTGAGCGCGCCCTCCTACCGGCGCGAGATGCAGAACCTGTATGTGCCGCACCAAGCCTACGCCAATGTCTGCGGCTCGGACCTGATCCGCCAGCCGAACGGCGCGTTTGCGGTGCTGGAGGACAATCTGCGGGTTCCCTCCGGCGTGTCCTACATGCTGGCCAACCGCGAGGCCTCCAAGCGCGCCTTCCCGGGCACCTTCCGCACGGCGGGGGTGCGGGCGGTCGATCGCTATCCGGACCTGCTGCTCGCCACCCTCAAGAGCATGGCCGCTGACTGGCGGCCCAATCCGCAGGTCGTGGTGCTGACGCCCGGCGTCTACAACTCGGCCTATTACGAGCACGCCTATCTGGCCCGCCTGATGGGTTGTCCGCTGGTCGAGGGCCGCGACCTCGTGGTCCATGACAACATGGTCTACATGCGCACGACCACGGGCTTGCGCCGGATCGACGTCATCTATCGCCGGGTGGACGACGACTTCATCGACCCCCTCACCTTCCGCCGGAACTCCGGGCTCGGGGTCGCCGGCCTGTTCAACGCCTACCGGGCCGGCAATGTGGTGATCTGCAACGCGCCGGGCACCGGCGTCGCCGACGACAAGGCGGTCTACGCCTATGTGCCCGAGATCATTCGCTATTACCTGGGCGAGGACGCCATCCTGCCCAATATCGAGACCTATCTGTGCCGCGAGCCGGCCCAGCTGAGCCACGTCCTGGCCAATCTGGACAAGCTGGTGGTCAAGGCGGTGGGCGCGTCCGGCGGCTACGGCATGCTGGTCGGCCCGCACGCCAGCGCGGCCGAGCGGGCCGAGTTCGCCGAAGCCGTGAAGGCCGATCCGGACAACTACATCGCCCAACCGACAATCCAGCTGTCCACCGCGCCCTGCCTGATCGACGGCCAGATCGAGGCCCGTCACGTGGACTTGCGGCCCTTCATCCTGTCGGGCGACAAGATCACCGTCACCCCCGGCGCCCTGACCCGCGTGGCCCTCAAGAAGGGCTCCCTGGTGGTCAATTCCAGCCAGGGCGGAGGGTCCAAGGACACCTGGGTCCTGGAAGCCAAGGAGCCTCGCCCATGATGCTCGCGCGCGTCGCAGACAGCCTCTACTGGATCGGTCGCTATGTGGAGCGGGCGGAGCACATGTGCCGCCTATCCGACGTCATGCTGAACGCCACCCTCGACCGCACCGAGGCGGCGGCCCAGACCGCCCGCATGGCCCTGGCCGCGGTGGGCGACACAGACGCCTCCAAGGCCGCCGCGCCCTGGGATGCGGCCTACGCCCTGACCCTGGACCGCAATGACGGCGGCTCCATCACCAGCTCCCTGGCCCGGGCGCGGGAGAACGCCCGCCAGGTTCGCGACCAGATCACCACCGAGACCTGGGAGCGGCTGAACCTCATCTACCTGCGCATGACCTCACCCAACGCCTCCAAGGCGTTCTCGGACGGGCCGTCGGCCTTCCTGCACGACATCATCGCCGACCTGCACCTGTTCAAGGGCGCCGCGGACGCCACCATGAGCCATGGCGAGGGCTGGCGGTTCCTCTTGCTCGGGGTCTATCTGGAACGCGCCCAGCTGATCGGCCGTCTGCTGGAGGTCTGTTTCGGCGAGGCGCGCGGCCGACGCATCGCCGACCACGCCCTGTTGACCAATGTGCTTCGCATGGGCTGCGCCCTGGAGCCCTATCTGCGGCGCTACACCGCCGACGTCCAGCCGCGCCAGATCCTCGAATTCCTGATGTTCGACGAGGACTTCCCGCGCTCGATCCGCTTCTCGACCACCCAGATCGAAGCCCACCTGTCAGGCATCAGCCGCTATGTGGAGGCCGCCGGCAACGGCGGGCCCGAACGCCTGGCCGGTCGCCTGAAGGCGCGTCTGCAGTACGCCGATGTCGAGAACCTCACGGTCGAGGGGGCCGGCGGCTTCCTGGCCACTGTGCTCGACGAGTGCGCCGCCATCCACGCCGCGGTCTATGAGACCTTCGTCGCCTATTCCCTCGAAATGCGCCTGCCGGCCTGAAGGATCACCATGCTGCTCGAGGTCCGCCACGTCACCCAGTACCACTACGCCGAAACCGTGCGCGAAAGCGTCATGGAGGTGTGGATGCAGCCCCAGAAGGGCGCCCGCCAGCGGCTGATCAGCTTCGAGCTGGAGCTCGATCCGCCGGCCCAGCTGTTCTCCTACGCCGACGCCTACGGGAACGCCGTCTACCACTTCGATGTGCCCCAGCCACACGACCGCCTGAACATCGTCGCCCGCTCGGCGGTGGAGACCCAGGCGCCCCCGCCCCTGCCCGACGCGCTCGACATGGGCGAATGGGACCGGCTGCGCGGCGAGTTTGTGCGGGGAGAGAACTTCGACTTCCTGCGCCATCATGGGTTCGCCATCGAGACCGAGGCGCTGAAGGCCTTCATGGTCGAGCGCGATATCGACCAGCTGCGCAGCCGCGACCCGCTGACCGCCGTGCGGACCCTGTCGACCATCATCTATGAGTCGTTCGCCTATGAGCCTGGCGTCACCGACGCCGACAGCCCCATCGACCAGGCGCTGGGGGCGCGCAGCGGGGTCTGCCAGGACTTCGCCCACATCATGATCGCCATCTGCCGCAGCTGGGGGATTCCGGCCCGGTATGTCTCGGGCTACCTGTTCACGGATCGTCAGGCCGGCGACCGCTCAGACCCGGACGCCACCCATGCCTGGGTGGAGGTTTTCCTGCCCTCGACGCGCTGGATCGGGCTGGACCCGACCAACAATGTGATGGCGGGCGAGCGCCACATCGCCGCCGCCGTAGGCCGCGACTATGCCGACGTGCCGCCGTCGCGGGGCGTCTACAAGGGCGATGCCGAGAGCCAGCTGGCGGTGGGCGTCTCGGTCCGTCGCGCGCGGGCGGCCCTGACCGAGCCGGAGTTCATCCGGATCGCCCAGCCGTCCTTCGCCCGGCCAGGCGGACGTCGGCGAGGTCCGGCCGGCGGCCTGCACTACGATCAGCAGCAACAGCAGCAACAGCAGCAATAGGCGCCACCGCGGCGCGGGCGATCAGCGGCGATGGCAAGGGCGTCAGGCCGCGGATCGCGAACACCGGGTTGTCCGAGAGGTCGAAGGTCACCTGCACCCGCAGGCTCTGGCCCTGGCGATCCACGGACAGGTCGGTGATCGGCGCCGACAGCGCCTGGGCCGCGGCGGATCGGGCGACCTTTAGAGGATCCTGGTCCTGGGAGGCCGCCGCGACGGCATAGGCCGCCTGCTCCGCGGCCGCCTGCACCCGACCGGTCAGCCAGAAATAGCCGCCCCAGGTGAACCCCGCCCAGGCGAGCAGGAATAGCCCCGGAAGCAGCAAGGCCAGGTCACGACGCCGAAGGCCTGGCGCGGCGATGGCGGCTCCTATTGGACGGGACTTCGACTCCATGCCCCGTCATCGACCGGGGTTGGTGAATCTACCGTTAAAGTTGTTATTTGCGGTTCGCTCTCAGCTCACGAGCACATGCACGAGGCGCCGCCCAGCTCAGTTCAACCGCTTGGGATCCGGCGGCTCGCGCGTCAGCTGGGCGATGCAGGCCAGAATGTCATCCCACTGGGCCAGGCCATCGAGATCGCCCAGCGCCGCGTATTCCGCAGCCCTCAACATGGCGATGACCTCAGCGTCATCCCCATACTGCGCGATCAGTTTCATCGCGGCCTGCTCGGCGCCTAGGGATTGGGTCATCGGCTCCTCCGTCCGGCATACGGCTCGGCCCGCAATCAGGATGCAGCGTACCGTCGAGGAAGAGTTGGTAGGCCGGCTGGGATTCGAACCCAGGACCATTCGATTAAAAGTCGAATGCTCTACCACTGAGCTACCGGCCCGCGTCGCGGCGCAGGGGCGCCGGGCGAAGCGGCGGGGACCATAGGGCCGAGGCCATTGAGGAGCAAGGCCACGCGCGGCCTTTCCACACAGCTTCGCCGGACGATATGATCGGGCATGCGCCTCGCCGCCTTGCTCGCCCTGTCGATCCTCGTTCCGAGCCTGGCGGGCTGTGCGTCCTCGCCGGCCGCCAATGGATCGCCGCGCATCCAGACGACCTCCCAGGCCAACCGCGCCAACCTGGGCGGGGCGGTGTCCGCGCCCATGCGCGACCTGAACGTCCTGCGCACCAAGATCCCGGCCGTGCTGCTGGAGGCGATGGCCGATCCCTATGCCCGCCCCTCGCCGATGACCTGCGCGCGGCTGACCGCCCTCTTGCTGCCGCTGAACGGGGCGCTGGGGGCGGACCTGGACGAGCCGCCGATGGACGAGGACGACCTGGTCCATAAGGGCCAGTCCTCGGTGCTGGGCTATGTGGCCGGCGCGGCCTCGGACGTGATCCCCTTCCGGGGCTGGGTGCGGAAGCTCTCCGGCGCCGAGCAGCACGACAGCTTCGTCTCCCAAGCCATCACCTCGGGAGCCGTGCGGCGCGCCTACCTGAAGGGGCTGGGCGAGGCGCACAACTGCTCAGCCCCGGCCACGGCGATGCACGTCCCCTTCGAGCGCAAGCTGCCCGACCCGCCGCCCCCGCCCGAGCAGAAGGGCAAGCCGCGCTACCGGATCCGCTGACGGGCCTTGAAGTCGGCGCGGAAGGCCTCGAACCGGCCCTCGGCGATGGCCGCGCGCATGGCCGCGGTCAGGGCCTGGAAGAAGGCGATGTTGTGCCAGGACAGCAGCACCTGGCCCAGGATCTCCTCGGCCTTCACCAGATGGTGCAGATAGGCCTTGGAATAGTGGCTGGACGCCGGACAGGCGATGGTCTCGTCCAGCGGGCTGTCATCCTCGGCGAACCGGGCGTTCTTCAGGTTGATCGGGCCTTCCCAGGTCCAGGCCTGGCCGTGACGGCCTGAGCGCGTGGGCAGGACGCAGTCGAACATGTCGACGCCCCGGGCCACGGCTTCCACCAGGTCGATGGGCTTGCCCACCCCCATCAGGTAGCGGGGTCGGTCAGCGGGCAGCATGGCGGGCGCATAGTCGAGCACCTCGCACATGGCCTCGTGCCCCTCGCCCACCGCCAGCCCGCCCAGGGCGTAGCCGTCGAAGCCGGTCTCGATCAGGCGCTCGGCGGATTCCTTGCGCAGGTGCTCGAAGGTCGAGCCCTGCTGTATGCCGAACAGGGCCTGGGTCGGGCGCTCGCCAAAGGCGGCCTTGGAGCGCGCGCCCCAGCGGGCCGAGAGCAGCATGGCTTCGCGGGCCCGATTCTCCTCCGCCGGCCAGGCGACGCACTCGTCCAGCTGCATGACGATATCGGAGCCCAGCAGGTCGGCCTGGATCTCGATGGAGCGCTCGGGGCTGAGGACATGGCGCGAACCGTCGATATGGCTCTGGAAGGCGACGGCCTCCTCCGTGACCTTGGCGATCTTGGACAGGCTCATCACCTGGAAGCCGCCGGAGTCGGTCAGGATCGGCTTGTCCCAGCGCATGAAGCGATGCAGGCCGCCCAGGCGCTTCACCCGCTCGGCGGTAGGCCGCAGCATCAGGTGGTAGGTGTTGCCCAGGATGATATCGGCGCCGGTGGCGGCCACTTGGTCAACGGTCAGGGCCTTCACCGTGGCGGCCGTGCCGACCGGCATGAAGGCCGGCGTGCGGATGTCGCCGCGCGCGGTCTTCAGAACCCCGGTGCGCGCGGCCCCGTCACGGGCCGAGATCTCGAACGGAAAGGCGCTCACGGCTCGGCCCTCCAGAGCAGGCTGGAGTCGCCGTAGGAATAGAACCGATAGCCGTCGGCGATGGCGTGGGCGTAGGCGGCCTTCATGGTCTCTGTTCCGGCGAAGGCGCAGACCAGCATGAACAGGGTCGACTTCGGCAGGTGGAAGTTGGTCATCAGGGCGTCGATAGCCCTGAAGCGATAGCCTGGGGTGATGAAGATCGCGGTCTCATCGGCGAAGGGCCGTACCTGACCATCTTCGCCCGCCGCGCTTTCCACCAGGCGCAGGGAGGTGGTGCCGACGCTGATCACCCGGCCGCCGGCGGCGTGGGTGGCGTTGATCGCATCGGCCGTGGCCTGGCTCACCTCGCCATACTCGGCGTGCATCCGGTGCTCGGCGACATTGTCGACCTTGACCGGCAGGAAGGTGCCGGCGCCCACATGCAGAGTGACGAAGGTGGTCTTCACACCCCGGGCCTCCAGCCGGGCCATCAGCTCGGGCGTGAAGTGCAGGCCGGCGGTGGGCGCGGCCACCGAGCCGTCGGCCTGGGCGTAGACCGTCTGATAGTCGGCCCGGTCGCGCTCGTCCTGGGCCCGCTTGGCGGCGATATAGGGCGGCAGGGGCATCTCGCCGCGCTCGGCGATGGCCAGGTCGAGGTCGGGTCCCGCCAGGTCAAAGGCCAGGACAAGTTCGCCGCCTTCCCGCTTCTCCACCACGGTGGCGTCCAGGGCCCCCAGCAGGCAGGCGCGATCCTGGGTCTCGCCGAAGCGGATGCGGTCGCCGGGCGCCAGCCGCTTGCCTGGCCGCATGAAGGCGCTCCAGCGGCTGGGCGACAGGCGCTGATGCAGGGTAGCCTCGCAGACCACGGTGGTCTCGGCCCGATGCCGCACCCCCTTGAGGCGCGCGGGGATCACCCGGGTGTTGTTCAGCACCAGGAGGTCGCCGGGGCGCAGCTCGTCGGGCAGGTCGTGGACCTGGCGGTCGTCGCGGCGCGGGCCGGGGCCGACGCACAGCATCCGCGCAGAATCCCGCGGCGAGGCCGGCCGCAGGGCGATGCACGCATCAGGCAGATCGAAATCGAAATCAGCAACTTGCATGAAGGGGCGTGAAGGCCACGCCCAGGGCCGAGCGTCAAGCGTCGCGGCATGCTACAGGCCAGCACGATGTCCTGGATTCGACGTGTCCTCGCCGCCCTGACGCCCGGCCTGATGTTCGGGCTGTGCGGCCTCTGCGTCGTCGCCGCGCTCGCGGCTCTGAAGGGTGGAGACCATGGCCGCCTGGACATCCTGACGCACTTTACGCCCTTCTGGCTCATCGGGTCGCTCATGGCGTGCGCCTACGCCGTGATCGCGGCCCCGCCTTTGCGGGTTGTGTTCGGCGTGGTGGGGGCTGCGGGTCTGATGGCCAGCCTGTCCCTGATGCTTCCGGAGTACCTGCGCCCGATCCCCAAGGCCGCCGCAGATGCGCCGGCCCAGCTCAAGGTGATCCAGTTCAACGCCTGGCGAAACAACGCTGACATTAGCGGCACGGCGCGCTGGCTGGCCGACCAGAAGGCCGACGTCATCATCATGGAGGAAGCGGAGCCGCCGCTGATCGCAGAGGTCGAGGCGACGACCGGTCTGCACCTCACCTGCCCGAAGTGCGGCATCTCGATCTATACGCGGGCCAAGCCTCTGAAGGCGCCGAAGGTGACGGAGCCGCCTGGACCGACCGACTGGCGGCTCCGGCCGCCTGTCGCCCTGGCTCGCATTCCCTTGGCGGGCAAGACAGTCACCCTGGTCGGCACCCACACCGTCTGGCCGACCCAGCCCACCTGGCAGAGGGGCCAGGGCCAGTATCTCGCCCAGCTTCTGGACCAGCTGCCCCGCACCACGACGGTGCTGGCGGGAGACTTCAATTCCGCCCCTTGGTCATTCGCCCGGCGGGCCGAGGACAAGCTGTTCGGCCTGACGCGCATCACCCGCGGCGTCTATTCCTGGCCCGCCCGCAGCGTGCTGAAGCCGGAGCAGCCCCTGCCCGCCCCCATCCTGCCGATCGACCACATCTATGTCGGTTCAGACTTCAAGATCGTTTCGGTCAAGCGCGGCCCGCGGCTGGGCTCGGACCACTATCCCATCGTGGCGGTGGTCTCGCTTCAGCCCTGAACCAGGGCCTGCAGCTCGCGCTGCAGATTGCCCCGGGCCTGAAGCTCGAAGCTGTCGTGAAAGCCCTGATCCGGGAAGATCCGCTCCGCGGCCAGGAAGCGCTCCAGAACCGCCGTCCGCCCGAGACGCCAGGCCTCGTCGGGGATATGGGCGTACTCGGCCCGCACATCGCGCGCATACTGGTCATAGTCCGGCGCCGGCGCGCCCAGAACCGCCAGGTCGATGGAGACCATGAGTTCGCCTAGCCGATCCTCTTCCTCGACCGTGTGACCGGCGGTGAGCAGGATCAGGCGCGCGACCTCTTCGCGGGCATGGATCGAGGCGTCCAGCTCGCGCAGGTCCCGCCGCGCCATGTCGGCGCTGCGGGCCTCGTTGTCCTTGGCCTGGGGGTCATAGACCGCGTCATGCCACCAGATCGCCCAGGTCAGCACCTGGCGCTCGCTGTCCATCAGGTCGGGGACCTTGTCCAGCAGGGCCAGGCACTGCTCGATATGCCGGCGCGTATGATAGCGCCGGTGAGGCTCGGCATAGGCGGCCTCCAGGTCGGGCGTCACAGGTCGGCCGCGACCTTCATCGAGACGATCTTGCCGGGCGCGCGCGGCGGCTCACCCTTCGGCAGGGCGTCGACGTGCTCCATGCCCTCAGTGACTTCCCCCCAGACGGTGTACTGGCCGTCGAGGAAGGTGGCGTCGTCGAAGCAGATGAAGAACTGGCTGTTGGCCGAGTTCGGGTTCGGGGTGCGGGCCATGGAGCAGACGCCGCGCACGTGCGGCTCGCGCGAGAATTCCGCCTTCAGGTTAGGCTTGTTCGAGCCAGACGTGCCGGTGCCGGTCGGGTCGCCGCCCTGGGCCATGAAGCCCGGGATCACGCGGTGGAAGACCACGCCGTCATAGAAGCCTTCGCGGGCCAGTTCCTTGATGCGCTCGACATGGCCAGGCGCCAGGTCGGGGCGAAGCTTGATCGTCACCGGACCGGATTCCAGGGTCAAGACGATAGTGTTTTCAGGATCCATTACTTCACCTCCGAGGGAATTCTGATGGCGCAGGCGGTGAAGTCGGCGCCCATTTCGGCGCGCACGTTTTCGACTTCAGCCTTGAACCAGGGGCTGTTGGGGTCGATGACCTTGATCTTGGGACGGCTGGCCGCCGGCATGTCCGCCAGCATCTGAACCTTCAGCATCTTGTCCTGCGGCTGCTCCACCGGCTCGCCCACCTTGATGGCGCGCACGACGTCGAGCCCGGCGATGACGCGACCAAACGCCGTGTAGCGCTTCTCCAGGGACGGATAGGCCTGGCGCATCAGGAAAAACTGGCTGTTGGCGCTGTCGGGGTCTTCGCCCCGGGCCATGCCGGCGACGCCCGGACAATAGAGCGCCCAGGCCGAGACCTTGCCGTCGGCGGTCATGGGGGCGAGCATCGAGCTCTGGGTCATGATCGGCAGGGCGCCCATGAAACCGATCTCGGCCACGGTCTGGTCGGCGACCAGCAGGAACGGCGTATCCGCGCCCTTTCGGAAGGTGAACTCGGCCTTCAGGTCAGGCCGGTCGGTGCCGCCGGTGCCGTCGTCCTTGGGATCGCCGGTCTGGGCCATGAACAGGTCAATGACCCGAAAAAAGCTGCGCCCGTCATAAAGGCCGGCGCGGGCGATATCCTTGACCTGGGCCACATGCTTGGGCGCGGCCAGGGGGGACAGCTCGACGAACACCCGGCCCTTGTTGGTGTCGATCACCATGACGTTCTCAGGGTCCGGCGTACGCCAGTCATTCGGGCCCGGCGCGCCCGGCGCGGGCGGGACCGCCGGCGGGGGCGGCGCCTTCTTCGGAGCAGCGTCGGCGGCGGTGGCGAGCGCCAGGGTCGCGCAGGCGGCGAGGAGCAGGTGTCGGATCATGGTTTTCTCCGTAGCGGGCGACGGCCGTCGCCGCCAGTCCCCGCCCTGCCCCTGCGCCCGGATTCCGGCGACAGATCGGCGATCAGCCTAGTTGTCCGGCCTTGGCCAGCAGCGCGTCGCGCACCCGCGGGCTCACGAACTTGGAGACGTCGCCATCAAGCTTGGCGATCACCTTCACCAGGCTGGAGGCGATGGCCTGGTGGCGCGGGTCGGCCATGAGGAACACGGTCTCGATATCGCGATCGAGCTGCTGGTTCATGGCGGTCATCTGGAATTCGTATTCAAAGTCCGCGACCGCGCGCAGGGAGCGGATGATCACGCCCGCGCCCACCTTGCGGGCGAAGTGCATGAGGAGGCCGTTGAAGGGGGTCACCACGATCTCGGCCCGCTCACCGACCGCCGTCGGCAGGTGGTCAAGCTCGGCCTGCAGGATGGCGACGCGCTCATCGAGGGTGAAGAGGGAGTTCTTGCCAGTCTCGACCGCCACGCCCACCACCAGCCGGTCCACCAGCTTCACGGCCCGGCCGATGATATCCATGTGGCCGTTGTGGATCGGGTCGAAGGTGCCCGGGTAAAGGCCGACGCGCGTGGCCATGCGACGTATCCCCCAACTGTTCTTGATTTCGCGTTTCGCCGGGCGGGCGAGGGAAAGCAAGCCCTAAGTTCACCGTCCGCCGACTGACCTTACGGCGCCGCGGAAGGGTCGGGCGAGCCCGAGGGGGTTCAGCCCTCGGCGCTCTCCTCGCCGCTCTCACCGCCCTCGGCGTCGCCGACATCATCGCCGCCGCCCTGGTCGGCCAGGCGCTCGACGGAGACGACGTGCTCGTCCTTGCTGGTGCGGAAGATGGTCACGCCACTGGTGTTGCGGCCGACGATGCGGACCTGGCTGACCGGGGTGCGGATCAGCTGGCCCTGGTCCGTGACCAGCAGGATCTCGTCGAACTCCTCCACCGGGAAGGACGCGGCCAGTCGGCCGCCCTTCTTGGTCAGGTCCTGGGCCAGGAGCCCCTGCCCGCCCCGGCCGGTGCGGCGGAACTCGTAGGCGCTGGTGCGCTTGCCGAAGCCCTCGGTGGAGACGGTGAGGATGAACTCCTCGGCCGCGCCCAGATCGGCGATGCGGTCAGGCGAGAGGGCGGCCTCTTCGCCGGCCTCTTCGTCGTCCTCGGTCGCCACATCCTCGACCTCCTCGCCCTCGCCGGAAATGGCCCGGCGCATGGCGTTGGAGTGCTTCACATAGGCCGCGCGCTCCGCGGGCGAGGCCTCGACGCTGCGCAGGATCGCCATGGAGATCACGCTGTCGCTGTCGGCCAGGCGCACGCCGCGGACGCCCGTGGAGTCGCGGCCGGCGAACACCCGCACCTCTTCGGTGGCGAAGCGTATGCAGCGGCCCAGGGCCGTGGTCAGCAGGATGTCGTTCTGGGTCGCGTTGCAGAGGCCGACGCCGACGATGGAGTCGCCCTCGTCCAGCTTCATGGCGATCTTGCCGTTGCGGTTGATCTGCACGAAGTCGGAGAGCTTGTTGCGCCGGACATTGCCCGAGCGCGTCGCGAACATGACGTCGTACTGATCCCAGGTCGCCTCGTCCTCCGGCAGCGGCAGGATCGAGGTGATGCTTTCGCCCACCTCGATGGGCAGCAGGTTGATGAACGCCTTGCCGCGCGAGGTCGGGGTGCCGACCGGCAGGCGCCAGACCTTCAGCTTGTAGACCTTGCCGCCGGACGAGAAGAACAGCACCGGCGTGTGGGTCGAGGCGGAGAAGACGCGGGTGACGGCGTCCTCATCCTTGGTCGACATGCCCGACCGGCCCTTCCCGCCGCGATGCTGGGTCCGGTAGGTGGTCAGGGGCGTGCGCTTCACATAGCCGCCGTGGGTCACGGTGATGACCATGTCCTCGCGGGCGATCAGGTCCTCGTCCTCGACGTCGGCGTCGCCTTCGACGATCTCGGTGCGGCGCGGTACGGCGAAGGCGGCGCGGACCTCGACCAACTCCTCGCGCACCACGCCCATGATGTTCTCGCGCGAGGACAACAGGGTCAGGTGGCCCTGGATGGTGCCAGCCAGCTCGCGGGCCTCGCCGAAGATCTCATCGCGGCCCAGGCCGGTGAGGCGCGACAGGGTCAGGGCCAGGATGGCGCGGGCCTGTTCGTCGGTCAGCCGGATGAAGGTCTCTTCCACCCGCACGGTGCGCGGGTCGGCGATCAGATCCACCAGGGGCATCATATCGCCAGCCGGCCAGGCCTTGGCGACGATGCGCTCGCGCGCCTCGGCCGGGTCCTTGGACGAGCGGATGATGTGGATGAACTCGTCGATATTGGCGACGGCGATGGCCAGGCCGACCAGCACGTGGCCGCGGTCTCGGGCCTTACCCAGTTCGAACTTGGTGCGGCGGACGACCACTTCCTCGCGGAAATCCACGAAGGCGACAATCATGTCGCGCAGGCCCATCTGCTGCGGACGCCCGCGGTTCAGGGCCAGCATGTTGACGCCGAAAGAGCTCTGCAGCGGCGTGAAGCGGTAAAGCTGGTTCAGCACCACCTCGGCCGAGGCGTCGCGCTTCAGCTCGACGACCACGCGCATGCCCTGGCGGTCGCTCTCGTCGCGCAGGTCGCCGACGCCCTCAATCCGCTTCTCGCGCACCAGCTCGGCGATGCGTTCGACCAGGGCGGCCTTGTTCACCTGATAGGGGATCGCGGTGATGACGATGGCTTCGCGGTCCTTGCGCAGCTCCTCGATGGTCGCCTTGCCGCGCATGATCACTGAGCCGCGGCCGCTCATCAGGGCGTTGCGCGCCGCCGTACGGCCGATGATCTCGCCGCCGGTCGGGAAGTCCGGACCCGGCACGAGATCCAACAGTTCGTCCAGGCCGATCTCGGGATTGTCGACATAGGCCAGGCAGGCGTCGACGACTTCGCCCAGGTTATGCGGCGGAATATTGGTGGCCATGCCGACGGCGATGCCGCCGGCGCCGTTGACCAGCAGGTTCGGGATCCGCGACGGCAGGACCACGGGCTCCTTCTCGGAGCCGTCATAGTTGTCCTTGAAGTCGACCGTGTCCTTGTCGAGGTCCGCCAGGATGGACATGGCCGCCTTCGTCAGGCGGCTTTCGGTGTAGCGCATGGCGGCGGGCGGATCGTTGTCCACCGAGCCGAAATTGCCCTGGCCATCGATCAGCAGCAGGCTCATCGAGAACGGCTGCGCCAGGCGCACCAAGGTGTCGTAGATCGCGAGGTCGCCGTGCGGGTGATACTTACCCATCACGTCACCGACGATGCGCGCCGACTTCACATAGCTGCGGTCGGGCGTGTGACCCTGTTCGTTCATCGAGAACAGGATGCGCCGGTGCACCGGCTTCAGGCCGTCCCGAGCATCCGGCAGCGCACGGCTGACGATCACGCTCATGGCGTAGTCGAGGTACGACTTCTTCAGTTCGTCCTCGATGGCGATAGGGGCGATGCCCCCGCGCCGGCCGTCGTCCGGAGGGGTGTTGTTGTCGTCGCTCAAGGGGAGGATTTGCCGTTAGAATCGGACACGAAATCAGAGTTCGAGTGTTAACATCCGCGTCGGCTCAGGCCAACCTTTCTGAGCCCTTTCCACCGCTTAAATCCCTTTTCCGGAGCCGCCATGAGACCCGCCCCCATAGCCCTCGCGCTCAGCCTCGCCGCCGCCTCCGCGATCGCCGCAGAAAATCCGCCTACGGCGCAGATTCAGCTCAAGAACGCGGCCGGCGCCTCGGTCGGTTCGGCCACCCTGCGCCCCGGTCCGGGCGGCGTCCTGCTGCGGGTCGAGGTCAAGGGGCTCGCGCCCGGCTGGCATGGCCTGCATTTCCATGAGACCGGCGACTGCTCCAAGAGCGATTTCACCTCGGCCGGGGCCCACGTGCACGGCCAGCCGAACAAGGTCCACGGCCTGCTCAACCCCGACTTCAACGAGGCCGGCGACCTGCCGAACCTGTTCGTCGGGGCCGATGGGGTCGGCGCCGCTGAAGTGTTCTCGAGCTTTGTGACGCTGACCGGCGGCAAGGCCGGAGCGCCTGCCCTGGCCGATGCGGACGGCTCAGCCCTGGTCATCCACGCCAATCCAGACGACTATATGAGCCAGCCCATTGGCGGCGCCGGCGCCCGTATCGCCTGCGGGGTCATTTCCGGCCAGTAGGCGAGCCCCCGGCCCTAGATCACCCCGCCCACGGGCCGGGTGATCACATGGCTGTCGAAGCCGGCGATCAGCGGCCGGGCCATGGCGATGGTCGCCTGAACGTGCGGGAGGGCTAGCGAGGCCTTGTGATCGGCCTCGCTGTCCCAGACTTCGGTGATCCAGATCGCATCCGCATCCCTGGCGTCCGCGGCGATCACATAGCTCTTGCAGCCCGGCATCTCGCCGATCTGGGCCGAGAGGATCGCCAGCAGTTCATCTCGCCGCCCTTCGGCGGCGCGCATGCATCCGATCAGACCGAACATCAGAACGGGATTTCGTCGTCCAGGTCCGCCGAGAAGTCCTCGCGCGGGCCAGAGCCGCCGCCGCCGCTGCGGCCGCCGCCGGACGAGAAGCCGCCGCCACCGCCGCCCGAATAGCCGCCGCCGTAGTCGCCGCTGTCGCGATCACCACGACCGCCGCCGTCACTGTCGCCGCGCCCGCCCAGCATGGTCAGTTCGCCGCGGAACTTCTGTAGGACGACCTCGGTGGAGAACTTCTCCTGGCCCGACTGGTCGGTCCATTTGCGGGTCTGCAGCGAGCCCTCGATATACACCGTCGAGCCCTTGCGCAGATACTGCTCGGCCACGCGAACCAGGTTGTCGTTGAAGATCACGACCCGGTGCCACTCGGTCTTTTCCTTGCGCTCGCCCGAGCTCTTGTCGCGCCAGGTTTCCGAGGTCGCGATGCGCAGATTGGCGACGCGATCTCCCGAATTGAGGCTGCGGATTTCGGGGTCGGCGCCCAGATTGCCGACCAGAATGACCTTGTTGACGCTGCCCGCCATGTCGATGTCCTGTGGTTTCCGTAGAATGCGGGCAAATCGCCCTGGCGCACGCTACGCCGGGCGTTCGGCATGGGCAACCACGTTTGTTCCGCCTTTGTTCACTTTTGGCGGTTTCGTCCACAGAACCTTTGAGGCGGCTATTCCTGCGGCATGGCGCCGGGGATGACCAGCCGGCCGTCGCCGCTGCGCACCAGGGCGAGGTAGCGGTGCTCCTCCAGGGAGGGCGCAGTGAAGATCCCCTCGCGCTGCAGGAACAGGAAGTTGCCCTGATAGGCGCCGTAGATCTCGGTCTGGTTGCCGCCCAGCGCCAGGAACTTCATCCGCATGGCTTCAAGGGCCGCGGCGCAGTGCTCCAGGTCCGGCTGGGCCGAGGGCAGCTTGTTGTATTTGAGCGAGCCATCCCGCTGCGGCTGCACATGGTAGCAAACCCCCGCCTCGCCAGGCGGACGGGTCTGCTTCACGCAGGCGGTCAGGGTGAGCAGGGCAGCGGCGGCGAGGGCGATCGGGCGAAGCATGACCGCGACACTACACAGACAGAATGCGGCGCGCGAGGGGCGAGCGCCCTACTCCACCGCCGGCAGGCTGCAACCCGAGCCCTGGTCGACCAGGGTGTGGAAGCTGCGATTGTCGCTGGAGACCTCGACCTTGCCCGGCACCAGCCGCAGGGTCTGCTGCATCCAGCGGCCATAGGTGGCGCCGCCCGGCCGCTCGCAGCGCCCGGCGAACAGGGCCTGGACGCAGCTGTTGAGGGTCTGATCGCCCGGCAGCTTGCGCCAGTCGCCGCCCGCATAGCGCAGGCAGGCTCCGGCGGGAGCGCTGGCCGCCACCGGCGCGGCAGGCGCGACAGGGGCTGTGGGCGCCTGGGCGGGCGTGGGCGCAGGCGTGGATTCGGTCTGGGCGGCGGTGGGCGGCAGCGGGATCAGCACCGTGCCGGCCTGGTCGGCGGCGGCCAGGTTGCCGGCCTCGTCGACCCCGACGTCGAGGGCGCCGGTGGCCACGCCGTTCTTCTTAGCGCACTCAGCGAGGGTGACCTCGCCCACGAACTGACCGGCCACGAAGCAGCGCAGATTGGCCGTGGGATCGAGCTTGCCGTCGTCGCGACCGGTGGTTTCGACCACGAGTCCGCCCTGAGACGCCGGCGGGGCCTCGTTCTTGTCGGGATGAGATTTCGACATCAGCCCCAAGGCGATGCCGAGCCCTGCCAACAGGGCGAGCGCGCCCCCGATCAGGGCGTAGACGATGCGGCGGTCGTTCAGAGCGTCCATCACACTTCGCTAGACTGCGCACGTGACGGTTTCAAGCGCCGCGTCAGCCGCCGCCGGTCAGGCGGTCCAAAGCGGCCTGGTAGTTCGAGATCTGGTTGGTGAGATAGGCGGGGGCCTTTCCGCTGGCCGCCTTGGCCTTCTCGGCGTTCTTCACCGAGGCCGGCGTGGAAAGATCCTTCAGCTCCTTATAGGCGTCGCGGACGACGCCCATGGCGGTGGCCAGCTCGGCCAGGGTGTGGCTGATATCGCTCGCCGTATCGAGCTTGAGGTCCTTGTCCATCTTCAGACCGAAGATCTGGCCGCCGCCATCCGCCGGCACGGTCTTGCCGTCCTTGTTGGTGGTCGTCGAGCGGACCACGCCTTCGGAGACGCCCAGCAGCGACAGGGCGTCCTTGCCCGTCTTGCCGTCGAAGAACTCCAGGGTGGAGCGCGGATTGATGGGGGTGACCTTCAGGCGGCGCGTGCCCTCGACCGTCACGATATCGACCTTCGCCTGGTAGTTACTGGCCCGACGCACCTTGTTGGCCAGGGTCTCCAGGGTCTCATTGGCCTCGATGGTGATGGTCTTGGCCGAGCTCCCCTCCCCGGCCCGCACCTGGAACTGGTCCCCGGCGCGGATGGAGGTCAGGGCGGTGATCTGCTGCGAACCGGTCCCGCTCAAGGTCCCCTGGGGCAGGCCGATGCGATCGAGCACGCTTGCGCCGACCGCGTCGGCGGCGATGGCGGTCGGCGTCGCATAGCCGTCCTTGCCGGTGAACCGCCGCGACCACGCCACCGCCCCGGCGGCGACGTCGATCTGGGCCAGGAACCCGTCCTTCTTGCCAAGGGCGGCCTGGTCCGGAAGGTCGGAGCCCGCCTGGCCCAGCAGGAAGACCTTGCCGTCCGCGACCGCCAGGCCGGTGACCTTGTCGTCGCCGGCTCCACCATAATAGGCGAGGCTGTCCCCGGCGGTCGGGGTGAGGTCAGCGCTGACCTGGGCCACAAAGGCGTCCATCCCGCCGCCCAGGGCACGGGTGATGTCGCCGGCGTCCAGGGCGCCGTTGCGGGTCGAGCCGGCGATGACCACCTGGCCGTCGTCGTTCAGGGCCAGCCCGCTGATGTCTCCGCCCTGCAGGTCGCCGAGATCGCGCACCCCGGTCTCCACCGGCGCGGTCCCCGAGACGTCGAAGCGGTGCAGGACAGCGCGGCCGTTCTCATTGTTGGCCAGGACCAGCGAATCCCCGTCGACCACCAGCCCGCCGGGGCGATCGGCGCCGGACGAGCCCACGGACTGGGTGAACAGGGTCGAGACCTTGCCCTTGGCGTCGGCCTTGAAGCCTTCGATGTAGCTGTCCCAGTCGCCCAGGGCGCTGGTCCCCGGCAAGGCGGACTGCGACCGGCCCGCGACATAGACCTCGCCATCGGCGCCGAAGGCGATGCTGGTGGCCTCGTCGTTCTGGCGCGCGCCCCGGCGCTGGGTCCAGACCTCCTGGCCTTCCTCGTCGAACAGGGTGACGAAGCTGTCGGAACTGGTGGCGAAAGACCCGGTCTCGCCGGAGTTCAACGCGCCCTCGGTGGCGCCGGCCAGCCCGCCGGTGACCTTGCCTGCGACGGCGACTTCGCCATCCGCCGACACCGCCAGCGCCAGGCCGGAGGCGGTGGAGGCCGCGCCAAGCGTGCGGGTGAACATGAGCTTGCCCGCGGAATCGTACTTCATAAGGGCGACGTCCTGCGTCCCCTTGATGTCCTGACCGCTGACCTTGCCGGTCACATCCGCCAGGACATAGACCGAGCCGTCCGGCCCGACCTGGGTGGCGCGCACAGTCCCCACCGTCTTGTCCATGTCCTCGGACCACAGCCGGCCGTCGACCCAGTTGGCCTCGCCCAGCGCCTGTCCGGGGGCGGCGACATCGGTGGTGTCGGTCTGGAACTTCAGCAGCTGGCGGTTGGTGACCCCGTCATTGGTGGTCGACTTGCCGTCCGGATCAGGATTGCCGACGCTTTGCGCCACATAGACCGAGCCAGCGGTCTTGACCGGCTGGAAGGTGACAGTGTCCCCGGAGTCCACCTTGACCTTCAGGGCCCAGCTGTCCGGATTGGTCCCGACCTTCACCGCCTTGCCGTTCACCTGAACGGTGCGGTCGCCGCCCGGCGTGCGTTGGCTCGCCACCCGCGTTGCGACGCCGGCGTCGGCCAGCTTGTCGTTTATGAAGTTGACCACATTGGCCATGTTGCGAGGGGTCGAGCCCATCTCGCTGAGGTCGATGGGGATATCGTGGGTGACCCCGATCCGCTTGACCGAGATATTGAACTGCACATCGCCCTGGAAGGCGTCGACCGGCTGGCTCACGTCCCCCGTGACCAGGGGCGGGGTCACATAGTCCGGCGCCACCTTCGGCACGCCGATCTTCGTCTGGGCCTTGTCGGTGGCCTCGCCCCGGGTGATGCGGATCTGATCGAGCTTGAGGCTCTCGGCATAGGTCGTGACCTCGGCCAGCCCCTTGGCGAACACCGACTTGATCCGATCCTTGTCGATCGAGGTCAGGCCCTTGCCGCTGATCTGGTTGGCGACGCCATTGAGCGTATCGAGGCTCTGATAAAGGGCGAAGAGCTTGCGGTAGTCGTCGCTGGCGCCGGCCAGGTCCAGCTTGGCGGCGTTCTCGTCCACCAGCTTGCGGCCGAGCATCGCGTTCTTCACCGCAGCCGACATCAGGCTGGTGTCGTTGGACAGCGTCTTGGTCCCGGACGGGGTCCAGGGGGCGGTCGGCGCGTACTTCGTGGGGGTCGTGGTCGAGGCGCCGGACGAGCTCGTCCCAACGCCTGACCGGGCGTTGTAGTAGGCCGTAAGGATGCTCGCGTCGAAGCTCACGGTCATGGCGCACAAAAGACGGGCTTGGCCCCGTCCCTCCCACATGCGCCCAGACCGGCTGACGCCGAGTTAAGCCACATGCTTAAGAAGCCCCCGACCCGACGTCGGCGACCCCGAATTACTTGAACAGCGACAGGATGATCTGCGGCGCCTGGTTGGCGATCGACAGGGCCTGGGTGCCCAGTTGCTGCTGGACCTGAAGGGCTTGCAGACGGGCGCTTTCCTTGGCCACGTCCGCGTCCACCAGGTTGCCGATCCCGGCCTGCAGCACGTCGGTCAGCTTGCCCACGAACTTGTTGTGGCCTTCGATCTGCTTGGCCTGGGCGCCGAGATTCCCCAGCGCCTGGTTCACATTGCTGATCGAGGTGTTGAGATCGGTCAGCGCCTGGGCCGCCAGGGTCACCGTGGTGATCGACGAGGTACTGGGGATGGTGATGATCGCGCCGCCCAGGCTCATGTCCTGGCCGGTCAACGTGATGTAGGAGTTGGCGTCCGCGTTGGCGAGGAAGCGCAGCGAGGTGGTGGTGCCGTCAAGGATGTCCGCGCCGTCGAAGGAGGCGTTCTGGATCACCTGGCTGATCTGGCGCAGGATCGCCTTGAAGTCCGCGTCGAGCGCGGAGCGCGACTGAGCGTCGAGGGACCCGTCCTGGGCCGAGACCACCTTCTCCTTCAACTGCACCAGCAGGTCGGAGACGTTCTCACCGGCCGCCATCGACACTTCGGAGATCGACTGGGCGCGGTCGAGCGACATCTTAACGGCGGACAGCGCGCCGATGTCGGATCGCTGGCCCTGGGCGATGGCCCAGACCGAGGCGTTGTCCTTGGCGTTTGCGATCGCCAGCCCGGTGTTGATCCGGTTCTGGACGCCCTCAAGCTCGTCGTTGGTCTTGTTAAGGTTCTGGAGCGCGACCAGCGCGGACTTGTTGGTGTGGACGCTGATCGTCATAGGTGCCTCCTTGTGGCGCCAGGCCCCTATTCGCCAGCGATACGACTCGCCGGGGGACTGGTTTCCTGGGAGGGACGCTATGGAATCATGGTGTCCAGAAGGTTAACGCACATAGGCGCGCGGCCGCCCGCCGGTTAACCGGGGCGGCGAAACAGTCAGCTTCCGACGGCGCAGCCCGTCAGGTCAGGCCCGGGTTTTGATGACGTCCCCGGCTTCGTAGTCGGCCTCTTCCCGCAGCTTCAGAACCTCTTCGCGAGGGTACTGAGCCACCACGTCCCCGGTCCGCCGATCGACGGTCATGTAGACGTAGGAACCGCCCTTTTCTTCGATCACCAGTCTCAGATCCGCCTGGTCCGAACCCACGTCCGTCGTCTTGGACATCTGGGCGCCATTGTCCGGGACCGTCGTAGCCGACGGCGGGGCGATGGTCGGATCGGGCGTGGCTGAGAGGCTTGCCACCTTGTTCTGCATGTCTCCATTCGCCGCGGGCCCTCTACCCGGGCGTCCTCTGTTGGACCGCGAGCGACGGAGAAGACCTCTCCGTCGGCCACGGCGGGCCCCGGACGCGTTCCGCGCCCGAGACCCATGGCTTCCTTAACGGAAGAGGCTGAGCAGGCCGGACGACGAGCTGTTGGCGATGGACAGCGCCTGCACGCCCAGCTGCTGCTTGGTCTGCAGCGAGGTGAGGCGAGCGCTTTCCTTGGCCAGGTCGGCGTCGACCAGGTTACCGACACCGGCGTCGATCGAGTCTTGCAGCTTGCCCACGAAGGTCAGGTGCGAGTTCAGCGACTTCGCGCCAGTGCCCAGCTTGGACAGGGCGGTCGAGACGTTGCCGATCGAGGTGGCGACGGTGGCGATCATGTTTTGAGCCAGGGTCTGGGTGCCGATGGAGTCGGTCGCCGCGACGGTGACGTTGGCGCCGCCAAGCGACAGATCCTGGGCGCCGACGGTCAGCTTGGAGGAGCCGTCCGCGTCAGCCAGGGCCGCGATGGTCGCGCCACCGCTCTTGATCATGTTGATGCCGTTGAAGGTCGCGTTGGTCACGGCCTTGCCGATCTGGTCACGAAGCGACTTGAAGTCTTCGTTCAGAGCGGTGCGCGAGGCGCTGTCCAGCGAGGAGTCCGAGGCGGCGAGCGCCTTTTCCTTCATCTGCAGCAGCAGGTCGGAAACGCTTTCGCCACCGGCGACGGCGACGTCCACGGTCGACTGCGAGCGTTGCAGCGAGTCCTTGACGGCGTTCAGGGAGCCGGAGGTCGAACGCTGGTTCTGAGCGATAGCCCAGATCGCGCCATTGTCCTTGGCCGAGGCCACCTTCTTGCCGGTGTTGATGCGGTTTTGAACCGTCATCAGGTCGGCGTTGGTGGAGTTCAGGTTCTGCAGGGCGATCATCGCCCCAACGTTGGTGTTGACGCTATTCGGCATCGTTGTGTCCTTGTTCTCAAGTCACAGCCGCCATTTTGGCAGCCAGAGGCGTTTTGCCTCGCACACGGCGCTGCAAGTTCCGGACCACCGCAGCGCCAGATGATCGCGCCGACAAGTTACTGTTTTTATTGATATCTCTCAGCCACAATCCGGGCGCTAGGCAGATTTGACCGCCCCCGCCTCAAGCCATTCGGCAAGTTTTGCCGGGCAATTCCTGCAAGTCGCGGCGGCGGAGACTTGCAGACATGACAAAGCCCGCCGGAAGGCGGGCCCTCGGCGGTTCGAAAAAGGCTCGCCGGGCGGTCCCCCGAAGGGGCGCCGCCCGGCGCTGCGATTATCCCCGGAACAGAGACATGATGGCCTGTGGCGCTTGGTTGGCGATGGTCAGCGCCTGGACCCCCAGCTGCTGCTTCGTCTGCAGCGCCGTGAGCTTCGCGCTTTCCTTGGCCAGGTCAGCATCCACAAGGTTGCCCACGCCCGCATCAACAGCATCTTGCAGCTTGTTGACGAAAGCGAGGTGCGACGTCACCGCCTTGGACCCCGTCCCCAGCTTGGACAGGGACGTGGAAACATTGGCGATCGAGGCCGTCACAGCAGCCATCACTGTGCCCGCCAGCGTCTGCGTGCCGATGGAGTCTGTCGCCGTCACCGTCACATTCGCGCCGCCCAGGGCCAGGTCTTGCGCCTGGACGGTGAGCTTCGATGTGCCGTCCGCGTCCGCGAGGGCCGCGATAGAGGTGGCTGAGGCTCCGTTCAACATGTTGACGCCGTTGAACGTGGCGTTCTGGACGGCCTTGCCCACCTGATCTCTCAGCGCCTTGAAGTCTTCGTTCAGGGCGTTGCGAGAGGCGGAATCGAGGCTGGTGTCCGAGGACGCCAGGGCTTTCTCCTTCATCTGGAGCAATAGGTCAGACACGGTCTCACCGGCCGCGATGGCCACGTCAATCGTTGACTGGCTGCGTTGCAGCGAGTCTCGAACTGCGTTCAGCGATCCAGACGTCGCGCGCTGGTTCTGGGCGATAGCCCAAATAGCGCCGTTGTCCTTTGCGCTGGACACCTTCTTGCCGGTGTTGATCCGCGTTTGCGCCATCGCGAGTTCCGAGTTGGTCGCATTGAGGTTCTGGAGCGCAATCATAGCGCCCACGTTGGTGTTCACCGAGTTGTACGGCATTGGGTGTCCTTCCATTCTGGTCGGGAGTTGTCCGGGCTTTTGCCGGCGGGCGATTTTTCGCCCAGACACCACATGGCAAGCGGCGGGCCAGAAATGGCACCGCCGTTCACTTTTTATCTGATTGTTTTTATTGATGTTTTATCTGCACCGGAATCCGCGCCGGTAACCATGTCCGGGACAGATTGCCGGGCGGCATTAACTGCCGCTTGAGCGCCGCAGACGCTGGGGGATTCGCCATTTCAGGCAAGGCCGCCAATGCAGGCTCCCGGACGCGAAACGGCCCACCGTCGTTTCCGAGGGCGGGCCGGTCGTGACGTCAGTCTGCTGCGCTGGGTCAGGCCGCCTCGGCCGCGCCCCCGCTCAGGCCCTGCATGATCATGCGGTTGATCTCGATGAGATCCTGGATGTCTTCCTGTCCACGGATCACCAGGCTGGTGTGCTTGCCGACCCAGATGGCGAGCGAGATGATCGAGGCGCGCAGGCCCTCGTCCAGGCCGTTGCCCTCATCGCCGCAATCCACCGCAAGCGCCGACCACAGACGACGGTTCCAGTCGAGCGCTTCCATGCGCCCGGCCAGGTCGGTCGGGTCGAGCTTGGCGGCTTCCATCAGGGCCCGCGTAACCTGCCCGAACAGGCGGTACTCGGTCTCCCTGGGACTCTCCGCCCTAGCCGCGGTCTGCTGGTACGCCCGAAGCGACATTCCCCAACCTCTGGTCTTCGTAGTCGATAAGCTTCCGGCAAAGCATCAGCGCCTTGTAGTATTCACGGCTCATGCAGTGCTTGGAGATGGCCACGCATTCGGCGAGGACCTCCGGGTTTCGGATCACCCCCATGAACTCGCTCATCCGCTGAACGAACTCATCGTAGTAACGAAGCGCACCCCCCTCATCGAGGTACATCATCATCACCGGGAAATAGATTCTGCGGGCCGGCGTCGTCGCGTCTTCGGCCTGCATGATGTCCTTCTCACGCAGGACGGAGGCCTTGTTCTGAAGAATCAGGACGCCACGACGGTCGCCGTTCTGAACGACAGCTCCGTTCAACACGAACTTCTCGCCCGGCTTCAGCGACAACTTCAGCGGCAAGATCCGGTTCCTCATCGTGAGGCGCCCGCGGGCGCGTGTTGCTGGACTTGGTCCTCCGGCCGCAGGCGTCGCCGCCTGTTCCGGACCTCCAATGCATAAATGTGAGGAGGTTAATGACGCCTTGCAGCGCGCGGTCCCCTCGCCCGTTCCCAACCCTGGCGGGCGCCCACGGTTAGCCCGCCATTAACCATGTCGGCGACTATCTCGGGCGCGCCTACGCACGTCCACGCACGAGAATCATAATGTCGCGGCCTTCAAATCCCAGCGCGACCTCCGTCCTGGCCCTGGATACGGGGGCTGCGGCCACGCCGGCGCGGCTGGCGGCGGGCGCCATTGGCGATTCAGCATCCAGCGCGGCCCTGGCGCGACTGAACGCCGCAGTCTCGGAACTTAAGGCCCTCTCGATCCAGCCCCTGCTGCAGGGCGCGGTCAATGCGCTCAACGCCGGCAAGCCCGACGAGGGCGCCGCCCTGGCCATGAAGGCCCTGGAGCTGGACGAGCGCAGCGGGTTCGGCTGGTACATGCTGGCCCTGGCCCGCGAGATGAGCGGCGACTTCGCAAGCTCGATCACCTGCTACGAGGCCGCCCTCAAGCTCATGCCCGACCACGCCGAGGTGGCCAACAACCTCGGCCGCCTGGCCTTCCGCCTGGGCCACACCGAAGTGGCCGAGAAGCTGTTTCGCGCCTTCCTCAAGCGCTTCCCCAATCACCACGAGGGGGCCAACAACCTGGCCTGCGCCCTGCGCGCCCAGATGCGGTTCGACGAGGCGGTCGAGGTGCTGCGCGCGGCGATCCTGGAAGATCCCAGCCACGCCGTGGTCTGGAACACCCTGGGCACGGTCATGGCCGAACAGGGCGACAGCGAGAACGCCGCCATCTTCTTCGACGAGGCCCTGCGCCTGGATCCTGAATTCGCCAAGGCGCACTACAATCGTGGCAATATGAGCCTGGCGCTCGGCGATCCGGCCCATGCGCTGGAATGCTGCGAAACTGCCCTGACCAAAAAGATCACCGAGGACGAGCGCCAGATGATGCTGCTCGCCCGGTCGACCATCAAGATCAACCTGGGCCGGGTCGGCGAAGGCTGGGACGACTATGAGGCCCGCCTCAGCCCGCATTTCGCCGACGTCACGGTGTTTTCCGTCAACCGCCCGCGCTGGGCGCCCGGCGACGACCTGGCCGGCAAGTCGCTGCTGGTGATCGGCGAACAGGGCCTGGGCGACGAGATCCTGTTTGCGAACGTGCTGCCCGACATCCAAGAGGCCCTCGGCCCGAACGGTCGCCTGACCCTGGCGGTCGAGGCCCGCCTCGTTCCCCTGTTCCAGCGCGCCTTCCCGACGGCGGAGGTGGGCGCGCACCGGACCTTGAAGATCGACGGCCGAAGCCATCGCTTCGTCCCCTTCCTTGACGGACGGATGGAGGAGATCGACCTCTTCACCCCGATCGCTTCCCTGCTGCGCCAGTATCGCCGTTCGCCAGAGGCCTTCCCCGACCGCGTCGGCTTCCTGACCCCCGACCCCGCCCGGGTCGCCCACTGGAAGATCCAGCTCGAGGCCGCCCCCTCTGGCCTCAAGGTGGGCCTGCTGTGGAAGAGCAACATCATCAATGGCGGCCGCCACCGGTTCTTCTCGCCGTTCGAACAGTGGGCCCCGGTGCTGCGCGCCCCGGGCGCGACCATGGTCAACCTGCAGTACGGAGACTGCGCCGCCGAACTGGAACAGGCGCGGCGCGACTTCGGCGTGGAGATCTGGAACCCGCCCGGGATCGACCTGAAGCAGGACCTGGACGACGTGGCGGCCCTGTGCGGGGCCCTGGACCTGGTGATCGGCTTCTCCAACGCCACCTTGAACATCGCCGCCGCCTGCGGCGCGCCCACCTGGCTGATCACCGCGCCGGCCGCCTGGACCCGCCTGGGGACCGACCGCTATCCCTGGTACCCGCAGGTGCGCAGCTTCGTCCCGCCCGCCTTTGGGGACTGGGCGCCGGTGATGGCCGAGGTCGCCGACGAGCTGGCCAAGCTCACCTGAGGGGCGAAGCTGACGCAACGGAACCGGCGAAGGACATCCCCTCGCCTGCTCAAGCCGCTTGAATGTCGCGCTTGTCGCTTTAGTCTGCGCCTAGTTTGAAACAATTGTTCGAGCGGCAGCGAGCACGCTCGCCCCGCCCAGGAGCCCATATGAGCCAGCGTTTTGAAGGCACCGACAATTACGTCGCCACCGAGGATCTGAAGGTTGCGGTCAACGCCGCCATGGCCCTGGAGCGGCCCCTGCTGATCAAGGGGGAGCCGGGCACCGGCAAGACCGTGCTGGCCTATGAAGTGGCCAAGGCCCTCAACGCCGAGCTGATCACCTGGCACATCAAGTCGACCACCAAGGCCCACCAGGGCCTCTATGAATACGACGCCGTGACCCGCCTGCGCGACAGCCAGCTGGGCGACGAGCGCGTGAAGGACGTCAAGAACTACATCAAGAAGGGCAAGCTCTGGGAGGCGTTCACCGCCGACAAGCGCCCCGTCCTGCTGATCGACGAGATCGACAAGGCCGACATCGAGTTCCCGAACGACCTCCTGCAGGAGCTCGATCGGATGGAGTTCTACGTCTACGAGACCAATGAGACCATCAAGGCCGTGGTCCGCCCGGTGGTGATCATCACCTCGAACAACGAAAAGGAACTGCCGGACGCCTTCCTGCGCCGCTGCTTCTTCCACTACATCCGCTTCCCGGAAGCCGAGACGATGAACGAGATCGTCGAGGTCCACTATCCGGGGATCAAGCAGAAGCTGGTCTCCGAGGCCCTGCGCATCTTCTACGATATGCGCAAGGTCCCCGGCCTGAAGAAGAAGCCCTCGACCTCGGAGCTGCTCGACTGGCTGAAGCTGCTGATGGTTGAAGACATCACCGCTGAAGCCCTGGCGGAAAAGGATCCGACCAAGCTGATCCCACCGCTGCACGGCGCCCTGCTGAAGAACGAACAGGACGTGCACCTGTTCGAGCGTCTGGCCTTCCTGGCCCGTCGCGAAGGCGCGCCGCGCCCCGGCCAATAGGCCCCTTTCAAGCTTCCGCCGGCGCAGGGCGCCGGCGGGGCTTACCGCGAATTCACTCGACCTTTTGGCCTGGCTTGCTCACCGTTCTCCTCGAACGGATGGGAGACCTTTGTCCATGAGAATACTGGCGCCGCTCGCCGCCTCCGCCCTCGCCCTCTCGATGGGCGCGTGCACCGCCTCGCCGAACACGGCGATCGCCACGGGCCGGCTGGACTGCCCCGTCACCTCTGGCGACCTGACGCGGGTCAGCGATGCGCCGGACGGCAAGAGCTGCGTCTACAAAGAGAAGGACGGGGCCGAGGTCACGCTGAAGCTGGTCAACCTGCAGGGCGGGCTCGATGCGACCCTCAACGGACTTGAGGCCGAGTTGATGAAGGCCGCCGCGACTCCGCAGGCGGCGGCCACCACCGCCCCCGACCAGCCCCCCGCGCCGCCTGCCCCGCCCGCGCCCGGCGCCAC
>NZ_JBHTLQ010000013.1:0-91278 GCF_042679085.1 Phenylobacterium conjunctum
CACCGCGACGGGCTTGGCGGCGAAGGCGGGCTTGGCCGCAGGCGCGGCGGCCACGCGCACAGGGGCCGCGTGGCTGGCCGGCGCGGACGCCGAATGCGAATGGGCGGTGACCCGAGCCCGCGGCGCGTAGCGGTTGCCATAGACCTGACGACGCTCCGCCGCGGTCATATCCTCGGGGTTCTTGATCGGCCGCATGGCCGTCACCAGCACGCCGTCGGCGCGACGATAGGTGACGAGGCGCATCACGTACTTGGGGTTCGAGTTCGCCGCCGGCGGCAGATTGGCCGAGGTCGTAGCCGACGCCCCGGGGCCACCGGCCAGTCCGGAATTGTCGGACGTCGGCGCGCCCCCCATCAAGGATGGTGAATCCGACGCCTTATAGCTGTCCGGCGGCGGCGGCGGTTCATGCGGCGCAGGTCCGCTGCACCCTGCGACCGTCAGCAGAGCGGCGGCCGCAGCCCCCTGAAACGCCAACCTCTTGAACACACTCGCCATCGGAAGCCCCCATTCCATCGCGAAGATCCCAGGCCAATCTGGCCCGTTAAGGTGTCAGGATCACAACAAACCACGGTGGAGCCGGAAGTCAAAAGGGTGAATCGAGCCGGGGGATATCCATTTCGCCCTACAAGCGAACGCGGGTCGCCTCATAGAGCGCCACCGCGGCGGCGGCCGAAACGTTAAGGCTCTCGAAGCCGCCGGGCATTGCGATGCGCGCCAACTCGTCGCAGTGCTCCGCCACAAGCCGCCGGAGGCCTTCGCCTTCGGAGCCCATAATGAGTAACACCGGCGAGCCGTCCATCACCTGATCCAGGGTGCGCTGTCCGGAACCCGCCAGGCCGACGGCGCGCCAGCCGCGCTCGGTGAGGGTCTCGATCGCCCGCGACAGGTTGGTGACCCGCGCGGTGGGGATGCGGTCCACGGCGCCTACCGCCGCCTTGGCCAGGGCGCCGGTCAGTTTCGGCGCGTGGCGGTCCTGCAGAATGACGCCCTGAGCCCCGAAGGCGGCCGCCGAGCGCAGGATGGCGCCGACATTCTGCGGATCGGTGACCTGGTCCAGCATCAGGAGCACTGCGCCGGGGCCGGGCTGGAAGTCTTCCAGACTCCAGTCCTCAAGCGGGGGAATACGCATCGCCACCCCCTGGTGCACCGCGCCGGGAGGCAGGGACTGGCCGATCCTGGCGCCCTCGACCACCTCCAGAGCCTTGGGTCGGCCGAATCGTTGCTCGATTTCCTGGGCCCGATCTGGGGTCGCCAACAGACGCATTGGCGGCTGCCTTTTGGGGTTGGACAGGGCCGCTTCGACCGCGTGCCAGCCCCACAACCAGTCGTCGGACACGTTGTCCCGCTTGGCCTGAGGCCTTGCAAACGAAGGCTTTGCAGGGGCTTTGCGAGAACCCTTTCGGGGTCCGTTGCGTTCGTGATGCGACGACACTATAAGACGCCCTCCCAATCGGGGCCGGAAATGAAATGCCGGCCCTTGATAGGGCTCCAAGCGCGCTGGGGGAATGTCCCGAGTGGCAAAGGGGGGGGACTGTAAATCCCCTGGCGTCAGCCTTCGTAGGTTCGAGTCCTACTTCCCCCACCACGCGCAGGAGCAGCATTTTCCAGGAGGGCTCGCCCGAGCACCGCCCGTAAGCGGGTATAGCACAATGGTAGTGCAGCAGCCTTCCAAGCTGAGGATGCGGGTTCGATTCCCGCTACCCGCTCCAACAACCCTCTAGCCCGCCGGCAGGAACCCATGGCCAAAGAAAAGTTTGAACGTAATAAGCCGCACTGCAACATCGGCACGATTGGCCACGTTGACCACGGCAAGACGACGCTGACGGCGGCGATCACGATCACGCTGGCGAAGACCGGCGGCGCGACGGCGAAGAACTACGCCGACATCGACGCGGCTCCGGAAGAAAAGGCCCGCGGGATCACGATCAACACGGCGCACGTGGAATATGAGACGGCGAACCGTCACTACGCTCACGTCGATTGCCCTGGGCACGCCGACTACGTGAAGAACATGATCACCGGCGCGGCGCAGATGGACGGCGCGATCCTGGTGGTGTCGGCCGCTGACGGCCCGATGCCGCAGACCCGCGAGCACATCCTGCTCGCCCGTCAGGTCGGCGTGCCGGCCCTGGTGGTGTTCATGAACAAGGTCGACATGGTCGACGACGCCGAGCTGCTGGACCTGGTTGAGATGGAAGTTCGCGAACTTCTGTCGTCCTACCAGTTCCCGGGCGACGACATCCCGATCGTGAAGGGCTCGGCCCTGGCGGCGGTTGAAGGTCGTGACGCGCCGATCGGCGAAGACGCGATCCTCGAGCTGATGACCGCGGTCGACACCTACATCCCGCAGCCGGAGCGTCCGGTGGACCTGCCGTTCCTGATGCCGGTGGAAGACGTGTTCTCGATCTCGGGTCGCGGCACCGTGGTGACCGGCCGTATCGAAAAGGGCGTGGTGAAGGTCGGCGAAGAAGTCGAAATCGTCGGCATCCGTCCGGTTCAGAAGACGACCTGCACGGGCGTCGAAATGTTCCGCAAGCTGCTGGACCAAGGTCAGGCCGGCGACAACGTTGGCGTGCTGCTGCGCGGCACCAAGCGTGAAGACGTCGAGCGCGGCCAGGTGCTGTGCAAGCCGGGCTCCATCACCCCGCACACCAAGTTCGTGGCTGAAGCCTATATCCTGACCAAGGAAGAAGGCGGCCGTCACACCCCGTTCTTCACCAACTACCGTCCGCAGTTCTACTTCCGGACCACGGACGTGACCGGGATCATCAAGCTGAAGGAAGGCGTTGAGATGATCATGCCCGGCGACAACGCCGAGCTGGACGTCGAGCTGATCACCCCGATCGCCATGGACCAGGGCCTGCGCTTCGCCATCCGCGAAGGCGGCCGCACCGTCGGCGCCGGCGTCGTCTCCAAGATCGTCGAGTAATCTCGACGGCTCGGCCCGCTTCGGCGGGCCGGACCACGCACTCAAAGATCAGGCCGCCCAGGACATCCTGGGCGGCCTTTTCTTGTTTGGGTCGAACGCAGTCTAGGCGCGCGCCGCCGTTGAATCTGCTCAGGGTTGCGGGTAACTCCTGGGGACGCCCTGGCGTGGGCGTATTGGGGGACGACGTGATCGATAGCCTGGCGCCGCCGACGGGGAATCCGTCGGTCGTGAGTTTCGACGCCTTGCCGTCGTGGGCCGAAGCGCCCGCGTTCTCGCGGCCTACGCCTCCCGCGGCCGAGCAGATCGATGAGGGGCTTTGCGCCTGGCTCTACGACACTCAGGTTCACCTGGGACAAGGATCCCAGACCTGGCTGTCCCGCACGGTCAATGAAGTCACCAGTCCGGATGGCCTGACCCCCGCCGGCCAGGTCAGCATTGATTTCGAGCCGTCGTTCCAGCGACTTGTCCTGCACCATGTGCGGATCCTGCGGGCGGGGGAGGCGATAGAGGTCGACGCCCAGCAAGGGCTTCAGCTCCTGAGGCGTGAGCAGGACCTGGAGCGCGCCGTGTTCGACGGTCGGCTGACGGCGCATCTGTCGATCCCGGACGTCCGGGTCGGCGATGTCGTTGACCTTTGCTACAGCGTCGAGGGCGTCCACCCGATGCTGGCCGACCTGTTCTGCGCCGAGTGGCCGCTCAGCTGGATGCGCTGGGTCGGTGAGACCCGGGTGCGGGTCATGGCGCCCGCCGAGCGCCGTTTCACGGTGCGCGCCTGGAATGAGGCGCCTGCGCCGCGCGTTGAGCTCACGGCCGAGGGGCTGCGGACCTGGACCTGGCGAACCTGTGCTACGCCCGCCGTCTCCCCCGAGCCCCTGGCGCCAGAGTGGATCCGTCAGCACGCCGCGGTCAGGTTGGCGGAGGACTGCGCCTGGTCCCAGGTCGCCGACCGCTTCCGTCCCGGCTACGCCCTCGAACCCTTGCCGGCCGACCTGATGGCCCAGGTGGCGGGGCTTAGGACGCGGCGAGGCTCGGCCGGGGACCGCATCGTTGCGGCGCTGCGCCTGGTTCAGAGCAGCCTGCGCTATCAGGCCGACCATCTTGGCGCAGGGGGCTTTGCGCCGCGCCCGGTCCAGGAAATCTGGGCGACGCGGACGGGCGACTGCAAGGACGCCGCCCGCCTGCTGGTGTGCATCCTCCACCACCTCGGGGTCGCCGCCGAGCCGGTGCTGGTCAACACCGTGCGAGGCGAGAGCCTGGAGACGGAGCCGCCAAGCCTCGCCGCCTTCGATCACTGCGTGGTCGGCCTGAAGCTGAGCGGTCGGCGCTATTGGGTCGATCCCACGGCGTTCCCGCAGGGCGGACGCCTGGAGGTCCTCCATCAGCCTCGATACGGCTGGGCCTTGCCGCTGGTCCCTGTGAGCCGGCTCGAACACATGGGTGAGGGGCCGATCGAGGACGTCCTCAGCATCTATACAGTCTATGACCTGCCCCAGACCGTGTCCGGCGCCGCCAAGATGCGGGTCGAGACGGTCCATGCCGGGCGGCGGGCGGATATCATGCGACGCCGCCTCGCGGCTGGCTCCGCATCGGTGGCGCGGGCGTTCAGGGACCATACGGACCATCGGGTCGGCCCGGTCCTGTCCGCCGAGCCCCTGGAGGTCCGCGACGATCTTGACGCCAACCTGCTGACGACGGTCGAGACCTATGTGGTGAAGCCGGTCTGGCGGATCGACGCGGCCTCGACACACGCCGAGTTCGCCACAGTCGACGACCTCTTCGGCCCGAGCCTGCCGAGCTTGTTGGCCCAGGCGCGACGCCTGCCGGCGCATCTGGGCGAGGCCTTGCGCATGCGAAGCCGCACTGAGATCCACCTGCCTGTGTCCTCCCGGGCCAGCGCGTGGGAAGCGGTGGTGCAGAAGGGGCCGTGGAAATCGGTCTCGCGCCTGGTGATTCTGGATTCGCGAGGCACAAGCCTGCGCCTTGAACAGGCCTTGAGCCTGGATCGGGGCCTGGTGCGGCCGGATGAGGCGGCCGCCTACGCCAAGTTTCGGGAGCAGAGCCTGGCGAGCGCCGAGCTCTTCCTGCGCCAGCCAGTGCGCGCCGACCTGGTTCGGTCGTGGGGCCGGCGCGGATCCGCGGCTCGGGCCTGGCGCGTCGGTGTGCTGGCGCTCATGGCGCTCTGGCTCGTGTCGAAGCTCGTGAACCTGGTGCTCTAAGGGGCCGCGCCGTTGGGGCGGGGAGGGGACTTCGCGGGTTCGCCGGTGGCCGGATCCGTCATGGTCTTCGGGGTTCGGGACGAGCCTTCGGCGCCTGGCGGCTCGGTCGCCGGACGGGGCGGATCGGCGGGCTTCAGGTCCTCGTCCCTGTTGCGGGCAAGGTCGCCGCGGCGTCGGGCTTGGGTCATGGCGTCCTCCGGTTTGCGGAAACGCTGCAGGCGCGGCAATCGATCCCCGCGCGGGTCTTGCTCAGGCGGGGGCTCGCTGCTAAACCGCGCGGCTCCGGCGATGAGCCGATGCGCCGGAAAGCGATCCGACGTATCGATTGTCTGTCGGAGGCCAGCCCGAAAGGGACGGTCGCGTAGGAGTGTAGCTCAGCTGGTAGAGCATCGGTCTCCAAAACCGAGGGCCGGGGGTTCGAGTCCCTCCACTCCTGCCATTTCATGCTTATGTAGATCCCCGGGCGCGGATCAGCCGCCGCCCCTATAGAAGAGTGTCGAGACGCCTCGATGGCCAGGAAACCGGGTTCCACGCCGCAAGCGATGAAGAACCGCGCCGCCAAGACGGCCGCGGCGATCGCGCCGGCGTCCGCACTGGCTCAGCCGGCGGAAAAGCCCAAGAAGCGCACCAGCCCCGCCCAGTTCGCCCGTGAAGTCCGCGCCGAGGCGCGCAAGATCACCTGGACGAGCCGCAAGGAGACCTGGATCACCTCGGTGATGGTCGGCATCATGGTGGTGATGGCTTCGGCCTTCCTGTTCGGCGCTGATGCGCTGATCAGCTTCCTGATCGGCCTGGTCCTGAAACTCGCGAAGGCGGGATAAGAGAAATGAACGCCGAGACCAACGCGCAGTCCAACCCGCGGCACAAGTGGTACATCGTCCACGCCTACTCGAACTTCGAGAAGAAGGTCGCGGAATCGATCCGTGAGCAGGCCGCCCAGCAGGGCCTGGCCGAGAACTTCTCCGACATCCTGGTGCCCACTGAGGACGTCGTCGAAATCCGCCGCGGTCGCAAGGTGAACGCCGAGCGCAAGTTCTTCCCCGGCTATGTGCTGGTGAAGATGGAGCTCACCGACGAGGCCTACCACCTCATCAAGAACACCCCGAAGGTCACCGGCTTCCTGGGCTCCGGCTCCAAGCCGATGCCGGTCTCCGAAAAGGAGGTGGCTCGCATCATCGGCGCCATCGAAGAGGGTGTCGAGCGTCCGAAGCCCACCATCTCCTTCGAGATCGGGGAGCAGGTCCGCGTCACCGACGGCCCGTTCGCGAGCTTCAACGGCTCGGTCGAGCAGGTCGACGAAGAACGCGCCCGCCTGCGCGTCACCGTCTCGATCTTCGGCCGCGCGACCCCGGTCGAGCTCGAGTACGGCCAAGTCGAAAAGACCGCCTGATCCCTCTGGGGGGCAGGAAGTACAAGCTCTGCAAAGCTTGTGATCGCGTCCGCGCCCTGCTAAGAGCGCGCCCTTCGCCGGGTGGGCCATTGGCTTGCGCGGCCTAAATCCGTGGGAGGAGCGCCACTCCGGACCACGGCTCAAACCGACCGGTTCTCCGGTCATCAGGAGCAAACATGGCCAAGAAGATTCTGGGCTACATCAAGTTGCAGGTGCCCGCGGGCTCCGCCACGCCTTCGCCGCCCATCGGGCCGGCGCTCGGCCAGCGCGGCGTCAACATCATGGGCTTCTGCAAGGAGTTCAACGCCCGCACCGAGAAGGAGCCGAAGGGCACCCCCCTGCCGACGGTCATCACCGTCTATCAGGACAAGTCCTTCACCTTCATCACCAAGACCCCGCCGGCGACCCACTTCATCAAGGAAGCCCTCGGCCTGAAGTCCGGCTCGAACAAGCCGGGCCGCGAAGTGGCCGGCAAGATCACGCAAGCTCAGCTGCGCGAGATCGCGGAAAAGAAGATGAAGGACCTCAACGCCAACGACGTTGAAGCCGCCACCAAGATCATCGAGGGCTCCGCGCGCTCGATGGGCCTGCAGATCGTGGAGGCCTAAGACATGGCTAAGCAACCCAAGCGCGCCCAAACCTTCACCGGTGATCGCTCCGCGAGCCACAAGGTCGAAGACGCCGTCAAGCTCGTGAAGGCCAACGCCACGGCCAAGTTCGACGAGTCGATCGAAATCGCCGTCAACCTGGGCGTCGACCCGCGTCACGCCGACCAGCAGGTCCGTGGCGTCGTGAGCCTGCCCTCGGGCACCGGCCGTGACGTCCGCGTCGCCGTCATCGCCAAGGACGCCAAGGCTGCCGAAGCCCAGGCCGCGGGCGCCGACGTCGTCGGTGCTGAGGACTTGGTCGAGCGCATCCAGGGCGGCTTCATGGACTTCGACCGCGTGATCGCCACCCCCGACATGATGGCCCTCGTCGGTCGTCTGGGTAAGGTGCTCGGCCCGCGCGGCCTGATGCCGAACCCGCGCGTCGGCACCGTGACGCCGAACGTGGCCCAGGCCGTGAAGGACGCCAAGGGCGGCGCCATCGAGTTCCGCACCGAGAAGACCGGCATCATCCACGCCGGCATTGGCAAGGCGAGCTTCACCGAAGACGCCCTGCTGGCCAACGTGCGCGCCCTGGTCGACGCCCTGAACAAGGCCAAGCCGACGGGCGCCAAGGGCACCTACATCAAGAAGATCAGCCTCTCGTCCACCATGGGCCCGGGCTTCAAGGTCGACACCGGCTCGGTCGGCGTCTGATCTTTCTGATCTGACGGACTATCGGAGGGGCGCGACGGCGACGTCGCGCCCTTTCTCGTTTCCCGGGTCACTTCAGGCTGGCCAGTCCTGCCGGCCGTGACGGATACGCAGGATCACCACAGCGTCCGCGCGCAGCAGGTAGGCGATGACGTGCCCGGTGCGGGCCACGAGCTCGCGCGTTCCCGCGATACGTCCGAGGCGGCCCCGCGCCGAGAGGTCCTCCAGGCCGCGTATCGTCGCAAGCAGGTCGTCCATCTGCGCGAAGGCCGTGCGCGGATTGTGCTCACGCAGGAATTCGAACGCCGCCCGAAGGTCGGATTGTGCCGGCCCTGAGATCAGGACCTTCAAGAGGCGGACTTGCCCGCCATGTAGTCCCGAAGGCCGAGCTCGACGTCGTCGAACGGCAGGACATCGCCTTCCGCCACTGCCGCGAGGCCCTGTTCCACGGCTTCCCGGAACGCTGTGTCAAAGCGCAGAACATCACGAACCGCTTCGAGGGCGAGTTCCGACGGGCTCTGGGCGCGTGATTTGGCAAGGGCGTCGAGTTGCGCCTCTTCCGCAGGTGTCAGTCGGATCGCAAGATCGCCAGCCATGCGGAAAGGCTAACCCGGCGTGCGCTCCCCGCCAATACCGGCGACTTGACCGAAGGCGCGGCGGACTTCACTGACGATGAAAATCTTCAGAGGAAGCCGCCCATGAGACGCGTCGCCATCGTCAGCCCCATCCGCACCGCCGTGGGCAAGTTCCAGGGCTCGCTGGCCAGCATGACGGCGGGCGACCTCGGCGCGGTGATCCTCAAGGCCCTGGTGGAGCGCACCGGCCTGGATCCCGCTCGGGTGGACGACGTGGTCTTCGCCCAGGGCTACGGCAATGGCGAGGCGCCCTGCATCGCCCGCTGGTCGGCCCTGGCCGCCGGCTTCCCCATTGAAATCCCCGGCTACCAGCTCGACCGCCGCTGTGGTTCGGGCCTGCAGGCGGTGATCGACGCCGCGATGATGGTCCAGACCGGCGTGGCCGACGTGGTCATCGCCGGCGGCGTCGAGAGCATGAGCAATGTCGAGTACTACTCCCTCGACATGCGCAACGGCGCCCGCGCCGGCTCGGTGACCATGCATGACCGTCTGGCCCGCGGCCGGGTGATGAGCCAGCCGATCAGCCGCTTTGGCGTCATCTCCGGCATGATCGAGACCGCCGACAACCTGGCCCGCGACTACAACATCAGCCGCGAGGCCTGTGACGAATACGCGGCCATGAGCCACCAGCGCGCCGCCAAGGCCTGGGCCGAGGGCAAGTTCGACGACGAGCTGGTGCCGGTCTCCGTGCCCCAGAAGAAGGGCGATCCGATCATCTTCGCCAAGGACGAGGGCGTGCGCGCCGACGCCACGGCCGAGAGCCTGGGCAAGCTGCGCGCCATCGAGAAGGATGGCGTGGTCACGGCCGGCAACGCCAGCCAGCAGAACGACGCCGCCGCCGCCTGCCTGGTGGTCGCCGAGGACAAGCTGGCCGAGCTGAACCTGGACCCCATGGGCTGGTTCGTCTCCTGGGCCGCCGCCGGCTGCGATCCGTCGCGCATGGGCATCGGCCCGGTTCCGGCCGTGAAGCGCCTGTTCGAGCGCACCGGCCTGGGCTGGAAGGACATCGATCTCGTCGAGCTGAACGAAGCCTTCGCGCCCCAGGTGCTGGCGGTGCTCAAAGGTTGGGGCTGGGACGAGCGCGACCAGCTCAACGTCAACGGTTCGGGCATCAGCCTGGGTCACCCCATCGGCGCCACCGGCGGCCGGATCCTCGCCAACCTGCTGCGCGAACTGAAGCGTCGCGACGGCAAGTACGGCCTGGAGACCATGTGCATCGGCGGCGGCCAAGGCATCGCGGCGATCTTCGAACGGGCCTGACCGCGATGGAGCTGAAGGCCACCCGCTACGAAATCGACGAGGGGGTGGCCGTCGTCACCCTGGCCCGGCCCAAGCGGCGCAACGCCTGGACCGGCCGGATGCATACCGAGTACCGCTGGATCCTGGATCAGGCGGACAAGGATCCGTCTGTCCGGGTGATCGTGGTCACCGGCGATCCCGAGGGCCAGGCTTTCTGCGCCGGCGCTGACCTTGGCGCCCTGGACGGCCATGCGGAGAAGGGGCGCTATGACCCCGGTACGCCGCAGGACATCGCCAATCCCGGCTACGGCGTCGATCCAGCCTTCGACGCCACCTTCGCCTACCATTTCGGGGTCGGCAAACCGATCATCGCCGCCATCAACGGCGCGGCCGCCGGCGTCGGCCTGGTGCTCGCGGCCTTCGCGGACCTGCGGTTTGCGGTGACGGGTGCCAAGTTCACGGCGGCGCACGGCCGCTTCAACTTCCCCGCCGAGTTCGGCCTGTCCTGGGTGCTGCCGCGCATCGTGGGGCTCAGCCACGCCAACGACATCCTGCTGTCCAGCCGGGTCTTCACCTCGGAAGAGGCGATGGCCATGGGCTTCCTGAACCGCCTCGTGGCGCCGGGCGACCTGATGGGCGAGGTCATGACCTACGCCAAGACCCTGGCCGTTGGTGTCGCGCCGGGCTCCGCGCGCGAGACCAAGCGCCAGATCTATCGCGACCTGCACCGGGACGCCGCCAATTCCGTCCGCGCGGCCGAGGCCCTGCTGGAAGAGATGATCAAGGCCCCGGACTATCGCGAGGGGATCAAGGCCTGGGGCGAGAAGCGCCCGGCGAACTGGACCGGCTGAGCCGCACAATGTCGGAAGCGGGGAGGGGCGTTGAAATCCTGTCCGTTCCCGTGTAAAGGCCGCGCCTTCTAGAGTTTCGTCGCCCCGCCTGGGGCGGCGGGTTGGGGGCCTTAGGGCCTCCATCCTGTCCAAGAACTGCGAGGACCCCGGGGTCACCGGGAGCCATAATCCGAGGAAGAGCCCTTCCTCGATCGTGGGGAGACGGGAAGATGAGGTTTCTCCGCCAGGCCTCGGCTTGCGGCGTGGAGACTGCGACTTCTCTCAAAGGACAGGCCGATCACACGTGGGGGCTCCCTCCGCGCGGGATCGTTTTGCGGTCTCGGGAATCGTCCCGGGGCCGGACCTGAGTATGGAGACCGCAATGGACCGCGCTCAAAAGCAGGAGTCGATCGAGACGCTTAAGGGCGTCTTCGCCGACGCCGGCGCCGTGGTCGTGACCCACAACCTGGGTCTGACCGTTGCGGAAATGACCGATCTTCGGGGCCGCCTCCGCAAGGAAGGCGCCCAGCTGAAGGTGGTGAAGAACACCCTGGCCCAGAAGGCTCTGGACGGTTCGATCGGCGAGGCGGGCGACGCCCTCTTCACCGGTCCTGTCGCCATCGCTTTCGCGCCGGATCCTGTTTCCGCCGCCAAGGTCGTGGCCCAGTACGCCAAGGAGAACGACAAGCTCTCCATCATTGGCGGCTTCATGGGCCAGCAGGTGCTGGACAAGGCTGGCGTGGGCGCTCTGGCGACCCTGCCTTCGCTGGATCAGCTCCGTGGCAAGCTCATCGGCCTCATCCAGGCCCCGGCGACCAAGGTCGCGGGTGTTCTGCAGGCGCCGGCGGGTCAGCTCGCGCGTGTCTTTGGCGCTTACGCCAACAAAGACGCCGCCTGATCGTCATCTTCCGACACAACAAAACCTCTCTAAGGAACCAACCCAATGTCCAAGCTCGAAAAGCTGGTTGAAGACCTCTCCGCCCTGACCGTGCTGGAAGCCGCTGAGCTGTCCAAGCTGCTCGAAGAAAAGTGGGGCGTCTCCGCCGCTGCTCCGGTGGCCGTGGCCGCCGTTGGCGGCGCCGCCGCTGCTCCGGCCGAAGCCGCCGAAGAGCAAACCGAGTTCACCGTTGTTCTGACCGCCGGTGGCGACAAGAAGATCAACGTGATCAAGGAAGTCCGCGGCGTCCGTCCGGACCTCGGCCTGAAGGAAGCCAAGGACCTGGTCGAAGGCGCTCCGCAGAACGTCGTCGAGAACGTCTCCAAGCAGCAAGCCGAAGAAGTCAAGAAGAAGCTGGAAGAAGCCGGCGCCACCGTCCAGATCAAGTAATCTGGCGGCGCGGCATCCGCGTCTTTTCGGGCGGGCCCGGAGGGAGACCTCCGGGCCCGTTTTCTATTCCAGCAGGGCCAGGCCAAGGCCCACGAGCTCGGCCTCCGGCGCGGTCAGGCTCGAGGTGGAGGAGGGTGGGCGCGCCGTCTCCGGCATGCCGTTCAGAGCCCAGGCCAGGATTGCGCCGCTGTCGCGGTTCCAGAACAGCCCGGACATCCAGCCATAGGCGTCGCCCAGATGGCCCGCCCAGCGCGCCGATCCGGGTCCGAAGAAGTCATCGCCCTGCGGTCCCGCAGCCCCGCGCGGGCGCTCCACGCCCAGGCCATAGCCCTGGAATACCCCGTCCGTTTCGCCGTTGGCGGTCGTCGGTGTGTAGGCCCAGACGGGGCGTTGCATTAGTTCGATCGCGCGGCGCGGCAACACGCCCTCTCCGCCGCGCACGAACATCCGGCCCAGCCGGGAGAGGTCCCGGACCGACAGGCGCAAGCCGCCTTGCGGCGAGAACAGGAAGCCGTTGGAGCCCAGACGATAGGCTTCCAGGGACGGCGCGCCCGGCGTACGGACGACTGCGACGTCTGGCGCGGGCGGAGGGCTCGCATCAACTTGCGGAACCCAGCGTCCGTTCTGGCGGCGAAGGCCCGGCATGGCCCGGTCCCGGCGGGCCTGGCCGACGCCGCTCCAGTTGTAGCCGATCTCCAGGCTGAGCGGCGCAAACAGCCGGCGCCGCATATAAAGGTCGAAGCGCTCGCCGGTGCGGGCCTCCAGGATCTGGGCGAGCAGGGCGAAGTTCACGTCGGCATAGGCGAACCACTCGCCCGGCGACTTGTCCGCCGGACCGAACCAGCCGCCGTCGTCCCAGTGCCGGCCGCCCGGCTGGAAGGCCTCGGCCAGATCATGGCCCAGGGGAACCGGATAGCTCGGCCCGTTGCGTAGGCCGCTGCGATGGGACAGCAGCAGGCGCGCGCTGATCACCCGGTCCGGCCAGGCGGGATGCCGCAGCCTGAACCCCAGCCAGGGGGATACATCAGCGTCGAGGTCGAGGCGCGTCTCCAAGGCGTGGGTCATGAACACCGCCGCCGCGATCATCTTGGAGACCGAGGCCACCCGGAACGGCCGGTCCAGGTCGAAGGGCTCGGGCCCCCGCAGCAGGGTCTGCTCCGCACCGTCAGGCCGCACGGTGATCAGGCCGGCGCAGGCCATGTCGGCAAGCGCGCTGTCCGCCGCCAGGGTCGGCCGCGCCAGTCCGGCGGCCAGGAGGGCGAGGGCGGTGCGGCGGGACAGGGGCGTCATGGCCCAGGCTCCCACGGGCCTTAGCGGAAGGCCAGCCCCAGGGCGCCTTAGTTCAGGCGGAACACCCCATCAACCGCCTTGAACTCGGCGGGCTTGATCAGCCGGTTGTGGGCTACCGTGACCGTATGCAGCACCCCGTCCAGCTTGTGGCTCCAGAAATCCAGGAACTTCCTCAGGTTCGGAAACTTCGGGAACAGATCGTACTCCTGCCAGATATAGCTCTGCAGCAGGGCCGGGTGGTCCGGCAGCCGGTACAGAATCTCTGCGGTGGTCAGGCCATAGCCCTGGATCTGCAGCTCGAACTCTGGCGACACCTTCATGGGTTCGCTCCTTTCTGGCCGGTCTCGCCGCGCCACGAGTCGAATGTTCACGGTGAAGCCGTAAAAACGTCAAGATAGTCAGTGTGTTAGCGCTCATCGTGGGTGGCTGCTGCCAGGGTGCGGCGCCAGAGGGCCGGGCAGGGGCGCATTTTCTGGGGACTAGGGGCTTCCCTAAAGCGCGCAAAGCGCCTATTTCGGCTGCTTCGCGAAATTCCGATTCGTCTCAGACGCGAGTCTGTCGCGCGCCCACGTTCCGAGGCATGGCCCGCTACCCTCCGGCCATGCGAGGGAACGCCCCCGGCGAAAAGGGGGCTTCCAGCGTCCGGCGTTCCCCAAGGGGAGCGTTCGAGGGTGGACGCAGGAATAAAGACCTGACGCGCGGAAACCGTTCCGGGCGTCGATCAAGGGAACACAATGGCGCAGTCCTTCACTGGAAAGAAGCGGATCCGTTACTCTTTCGGCCGCATCCCCGAAGCCGTGCAGATGCCGAACCTGATCGAGGTTCAGCGCTCCTCCTACGAACAGTTCCTGCAGCGCGAAGTCCGCGCCGGCGAACGTCGTGACGAGGGGATCGAGGCGGTCTTCAAGTCCGTCTTCCCGATCAAGGACTTCAACGAGCGCGCCGTGCTCGAATACGTCTCCTACGAGTTCGAGGAGCCGAAGTACGACGTCGAGGAATGCGTCCAGCGCGACATGACCTTCGCCGCGCCGCTGAAGGTCAAGCTGCGTCTCATCGTGTTCGAAACCGACGAAGAGACCGGCGCCCGCTCCGTGAAGGACATCAAGGAGCAGGACGTCTACATGGGCGACATCCCGCTCATGACGGACAAGGGCACCTTCATCGTCAACGGCACCCAGCGCGTCATCGTCTCGCAGATGCACCGCTCGCCGGGCGTGTTCTTCGACCACGACAAGGGCAAGACCCACGCCTCGGGCAAGCTGCTGTTCGCCGCCCGCGTGATCCCCTATCGCGGCTCCTGGCTGGACTTCGAGTTCGACGCCAAGGACATTGTCTATGTCCGTATCGACCGCCGCCGGAAGCTGCCCGCCACCACCTTCCTGATGGCGCTCGGCATGGACGGCGAGGAAATCCTCGGCACGTTCTACGAGACCGTCTCCTTCGAGAAGCGCGAAGGCGGCTGGGCCACGGCCTACAAGCCGGAACGCTGGCGCGGCGTGAAGCCGGAGTTCGCCCTGATCGACGCCGATACGGGTGAGGAAGTCGCTCCCGCCGGCCAGAAGATCTCGGCTCGTAACGCCAAGAAGTTCGCCGACGCCGGTCTGAAGACCCTGCTGCTGGCCCCCGAGGCCCTGACCGGCAAGTACCTGGCCCGCGACCTGGTCAACTTCCAGACCGGCGAAATCTACGCCGAAGCCGGTGACGAGCTGGACGCCACCCTGCTGACGTCCCTGGAAGAGCAAGGCTTCACGGTCCTCGACGTCCTGGACGTCGATGAGGTGACCATGGGCGCCTACATGCGCAACACCCTGCGCATCGACAAGAACACCGCCCGCGAGGACGCGCTGTTCGACATCTACCGCGTGATGCGTCCGGGCGAGCCCCCGACCGTCGAGGCGGCGGAAGCCATGTTCAAGTCGCTGTTCTTCGATTCCGAACGCTACGACCTGTCCTCGGTCGGCCGCGTGAAGATGAACATGCGCCTGGAGCTGGACTGCCCGGACGATGTCCGCGTCATCCGCAAGGACGACGTGCTGGCGGTCCTCAAGACCCTGGTCGGCCTGCGCGACGGCCGCGGCGAAATCGACGACATCGACAACCTCGGCAACCGCCGGGTCCGCTCGGTGGGCGAACTGCTGGAAAACCAGTACCGCGTCGGCCTGCTGCGCATGGAGCGGGCGATCAAGGAGCGCATGAGCTCCGTCGATATCGACACGGTCATGCCGCATGACCTGATCAACGCCAAGCCGGCCGCCGCCGCGGTCCGCGAATTCTTCGGCTCCTCGCAGCTGTCGCAGTTCATGGACCAGACCAACCCGCTGTCGGAAATCACCCACAAGCGCCGCCTGTCGGCGCTTGGCCCGGGCGGTCTTACCCGCGAGCGCGCCGGCTTCGAAGTCCGCGACGTGCACCCGACCCACTACGGCCGGATCTGCCCGATTGAGACGCCGGAAGGCCCGAACATCGGCCTGATCAACTCGCTGGCCACCCACGCCGTGGTCAACAAGTACGGCTTCATCGAAAGCCCGTACCGCCGGGTGAAGGACGGCCAGATCACCGACGAGGTGGTCTACATGTCGGCCATGGAAGAAGCGAAGCACGTCATCGCCCAGGCCAACATCAAGCTGGAGAAGGGCGAGATCGTCGAAGACCTCGTCCCCGGCCGGATCAACGGCGAACCCTCGCTGCTGCCGCGCGCCGACGTGGACCTGATGGACGTGTCGCCGAAGCAGGTCGTCTCGGTGGCCGCCTCGCTGATCCCGTTCCTGGAAAACGATGACGCCAACCGCGCCCTCATGGGCTCGAACATGCAGAAGCAGGCCGTGCCGCTCATCCAATCGGATGCGCCGCTGGTCGGCACCGGCATGGAAGCGGTCGTGGCCCGGGACTCCGGCGCCGTGGTCGTCGCCCGCCGCGCGGGCGTCGTCGAGCAGATCGACGGCACCCGTATCGTCGTGCACGCTTCGGAAGAGACCGACCCGACCAAGCCCGGCGTCGACATCTACCGCCTGCAGAAGTTCCAGCGCTCCAACACCTCGACCTGCATCAACCAGCGTCCGCTGGTCCGCGTGGGCGACAAGATCCGGGCCGGCGACGTCATCGCCGACGGCCCGTCGACGGAGCTGGGCGAACTGGCCCTGGGCCGCAACGCCCTCGTCGCGTTCATGCCCTGGAACGGCTACAACTTCGAAGACTCGATCCTGATCTCCGAGCGCATCGTGCGTGACGACGTCTTCACCTCGATCCACATCGAGGAGTTCGAGGTCATGGCCCGCGACACCAAGCTGGGCCCGGAAGAAATCACCCGCGATATCCCGAACGTCGGCGAGGAAGCCCTGCGCAACCTCGACGAAGCCGGCATCGTGGCCATCGGCGCCGAGGTCATGCCCGGCGACATCCTGGTCGGTAAGGTGACCCCGAAGGGCGAAAGCCCGATGACCCCGGAAGAGAAGCTGCTGCGCGCCATCTTCGGCGAAAAGGCTTCCGACGTCCGCGACACCTCCCTGCGTCTGCCCCCGGGCGTCGCCGGCACGATCGTGGAAGTCCGGGTGTTCAACCGTCACGGCGTGGACAAGGACGAACGCGCCCTGGCCATTGAACGGGCCGAAATCGACCGCCTGGGCAAGGACCGCGACGACGAGTTCGCGATCCTGAACCGCAACATGACCACGCGTCTGCGTCAGCTGCTGGTGGGCAAGACCGCCGTCTCGGGTCCGAAGGGCCTGGGCCGCGGCGAGATCAGCCTGGAGAAGCTTGAAGAGATCGCGCCCGGCCTGTGGTGGCAGATCGCCCTCGACGACGAAAAGGCCATGGGCGAGCTGGAGGCCATGCGCCGTCAGTTCGACGAGGCCCGCAAGCGTCTGGACCGCCGCTTCGAGGACAAGGTCGACAAGCTGCAGCGTGGCGACGAACTGCCGCCCGGCGTGATGAAGATGGTCAAGGTGTTCGTGGCGGTGAAGCGCAAGCTGCAGCCGGGCGACAAGATGGCCGGCCGTCACGGCAACAAGGGGGTTATCTCCAAGATCCTGCCGATCGAGGACATGCCCTACCTGGCTGATGGCACCAGCGTCGACATCGTGCTGAACCCGCTGGGCGTGCCCTCGCGCATGAACGTCGGTCAGATCTTCGAAACCCACCTGGGTTGGGCGTCGGCGGGCCTCGGCAAGCAGATCGCCGCGACCCTGGAAGCCTGGCAGAACGGCGGCCAGAAGCAGGCGCTCATTGATCACCTGCGCGGCGTCTACGGGCCCAGCGAGGAACTCCCGGACACCGAGGAAGAGCTCATCGAGCTGGCCCGCAACCTGTCCAAGGGCGTGCCCTTCGCGACCCCGGTCTTCGACGGCGCCCACATCGACGACATCGAGAACCTGCTGGAAGAGGCCGGTCTCGACCGGTCCGGCCAGTCGATCCTGTACGATGGTCAGACGGGCGAGCGCTTCAAGCGCCCGGTCACGGTCGGCTACATCTACATGCTGAAGCTGCACCACCTGGTTGACGACAAGATCCACGCCCGTTCGATCGGTCCGTACTCCCTCGTCACCCAGCAGCCGCTGGGTGGTAAGGCGCAGTTCGGCGGTCAGCGCTTCGGGGAAATGGAAGTGTGGGCTCTGGAAGCCTACGGCGCCGCCTACACCCTGCAGGAAATGCTGACGGTGAAGTCGGACGACGTGGCCGGCCGGACCAAGGTCTACGAAAGCATCGTCCGTGGCGACGACACCTTCGAGGCCGGTATCCCGGAAAGCTTCAACGTGCTGGTCAAGGAAATGCGTTCCCTGGGCCTGAACGTGGAGCTGGAAAACAGCTGACGGAAGTCTGGTGCCCTCCCTCGAAGCGGGGGAGGGCGGTCCGTCCGTTTTCTGTCTGACATTTTCGCGGGCCGCGTCCCGCAGAAGGAACCAAGATGAACCAGGAAGTCCTGAACATCTTCAATCCGGTCCAGGCCGCTCCGACCTTCGACCGCATCCGTATCGCTCTGGCGTCGCCGGAGAAGATCCGTTCGTGGTCGTTCGGCGAGATCAAGAAGCCCGAGACCATCAACTACCGCACGTTCAAGCCCGAGCGTGATGGCCTGTTCTGCGCCCGCATCTTCGGTCCGACCAAGGACTACGAGTGCCTGTGCGGCAAGTACAAGCGCATGAAGTACAAGGGCATCATCTGCGAGAAGTGCGGCGTCGAGGTCACCCTCGCGCGCGTTCGCCGCGAGCGGATGGGCCACATCGAGCTGGCCAGCCCAGTCGCCCACATCTGGTTCCTGAAGTCGCTGCCGAGCCGCATCTCGATGATGCTCGACATGCCGCTGAAGGACATCGAGCGCGTCCTGTACTTCGAATACTACATCGTCACCGAGCCGGGCCTGACCCCGCTGAAGCAGCACCAGCTGCTCTCGGAAGACGACTACATGCGCTACCAGGAAGAGTTCGGCGACGACAGCTTCACCGCCGAGATCGGCGCTGAGGCCGTCCAGGGCCTGCTCCGTGGCCTGGACCTGGCCAAGGAAGCCGACAAGCTTCGCGAAGAGCTGATCACCACCACCTCGGAAATGAAGCTCAAGAAGGCGTCCAAGCGCCTGAAGCTCATCGAGAGCTTCATCGAGAGCAACAACAAGCCCGAGTGGATGATCCTGTCCGTGGTGCCGGTGATCCCGCCGGAACTGCGTCCCCTGGTGCCGCTGGACGGCGGCCGCTTTGCGACCTCGGACCTGAACGACCTCTATCGCCGGGTCATCAACCGGAACAACCGCCTGAAGCGCCTCATCGAGCTGCGCGCCCCGGACATCATCATCCGCAACGAAAAGCGGATGCTGCAGGAAGCCGTGGACGCCCTGTTCGACAACGGCCGTCGCGGCCGCGTGATCACGGGCGCCAACAAGCGTCCGCTGAAGTCGCTGGCCGACATGCTGAAGGGCAAGCAGGGCCGCTTCCGTCAGAACCTGCTGGGCAAGCGCGTCGACTATTCCGGCCGTTCGGTCATCGTGGTCGGTCCCGAGCTGAAGCTGCACGAGTGCGGCCTGCCCAAGAAGATGGCGCTCGAGCTGTTCAAGCCGTTCATCTATGCGCGCCTGGACGCCAAGGGCCTGTCGGGCACCGTGAAGCAGTCCAAGCGCATGGTGGAGCGTGAGCAGCCGGCGGTGTGGGACATCCTCGACGAGGTGATCCGCGAGCACCCGATCCTGCTCAACCGCGCCCCGACCCTGCACCGTCTGGGCATCCAGGCGTTCGAGCCCAAGCTGATCGAGGGCAAGGCCATCCAGCTGCACCCGCTGGTCTGCGCCGCCTTCAACGCCGACTTCGACGGCGACCAGATGGCCGTCCACGTGCCCCTCTCGCTGGAAGCCCAGCTGGAAGCGCGCGTGCTGATGATGAGCACGAACAACATCCTGTCGCCGGCCAACGGCCGTCCGATCATCGTGCCGTCTCAGGACATCGTGCTGGGCCTGTACTACCTGTCCCTGGCCAAGGACGGCGAGCCCGGCGAGGGCAAGCTGTTCGCCGACCTGGGCGAGATCGACGCGGCGCTCGACGCCGGCGTGGTGACCCTGCATTCCAAGATCAAGGCCCGCCACACGGAGATGAACGCCGAGGGCGAACTGGTCCGCAAGGTGATCGATACGACGCCGGGCCGGATGAAGATCGTGGCCCTGTTCCCGCACCACCCGCAGGTCGGCCACCGCCTTCTTGAGAAGAACCTGACCAAGAAGGAAATCGGCAATCTGATCGACACCGTCTACCGCCACTGCGGTCAGAAGGCGACGGTCATCTTCGCCGACCAGATGATGGGCCTGGGCTTCAAGGAAGCCGCCAAGGCCGGCATCTCCTTCGGCAAGGACGACATCGTCATCCCGGCCCGCAAGAAGGTCATCGTCGAGGAAACCCGCAAGCTGGTCGAAGAGTACGAGCAGCAGTATGCGGACGGCCTGATCACCAAGGGCGAGAAGTACAACAAGGTCGTTGACGCCTGGGCCAAGGCCACCGACCGCGTCGCCGACGAGATGATGGCCGAGATCTCGACCCAGCCGAAGGACGAGAACGGCCGCGAGCTGGAGATCAACTCGATCTTCATGATGGCCAACTCCGGCGCCCGCGGTTCGCAGGCCCAGATGAAGCAGCTCGGCGGGATGCGCGGCCTGATGGCCAAGCCGTCCGGCGAGATCATCGAGACGCCGATCATCTCGAACTTCAAGGAAGGCCTGACCGTTCAGGAGTACTTCAACTCCACCCACGGCGCCCGTAAGGGCCTGGCCGACACCGCCTTGAAGACCGCCAACTCGGGTTACCTGACCCGCCGTCTGGTGGACGTCGCTCAGGACTGCATCATCAACGAGGAAGACTGCGGCACCACCCGGGGCATCACCCTGCGGGCCGTGGTCGAGGGCGGTGACGTCCTGGTCTCGCTGGGCCTGCGCATCCTGGGTCGTTCCTCGGCCGAGGACATCAAGGATCCGAACACCGGCGAAGTCATCGTGCCCGCCGACACCTATCTCGACGAGGACATGATCGACCTCGTGGAAAGCGCCGGCGTCCAGTCGGTGAAGGTGCGCTCGGTCCTGACTTGCGAAGCCAAGAACGGCGTCTGCGCGACCTGCTATGGCCGTGACCTGGCCCGCGGCACCCCGGTGAACATCGGCGAGGCGGTCGGCGTCATCGCCGCCCAGTCCATCGGCGAGCCGGGCACCCAGCTGACCATGCGGACCTTCCACATCGGCGGCACCGCCCAGGTGGCCGACGCCTCGTTCTTCGAAGCCAACAACAACGGCGTGGTGAAGATCACCGGTGGCAACACCGTCATCGCCCCCGACGGCGTCCTGATCTGCATGAGCCGCAACCTGCAGCTCTCGGTTCAGGTCGATGGCAAGGATCGCGAGACTTACAAGCCGCCCTACGGCGCCCGCCTGAAGTTCAAGGACGGCGAGAAGGTCAAGCGCGGCGATCGTCTGGCCGACTGGGACCCCTATTCGACCCCGATCATCACCGAAGTCGGCGGCCGTATCCGGTTCGAAGACCTGGTGGAGAACCTGTCGGTCCGCGAGGAAGCCGACGAAGCCACCGGCATCTCCAACCGAGTGGTCATCGACTGGCGCGCCTCCACCAAGGGGTCGGACCTGCGTCCGGCCATGGCGGTGCTGGCCGAGGACGGCTCCTATCGCCGGATCTCGAATGGCGGTGAGGCCCGTTACCTGCTGCCCGTGGGCGCCATTCTCTCCGTCGGCGACGGCGACGAGGTGAAGCCCGGCGAAGTTCTGGCCCGTATGTCGACCGAAAGCGCCAAGACCCGGGACATCACCGGTGGTCTGCCGCGCGTCGCCGAACTCTTCGAAGCCCGCCGTCCGAAGGACTGCGCGGTCATCGCCGAGATGGACGGCCGCGTCGAATTCGGCCGGGACTACAAGAACAAGCGCCGCATCAAGATCACCCCGGAAGACGGTGGCGAGGCGGTCGAGTTCCTGATCCCGAAGGGCAAGCACATCGCCGTCCACGACGGGGACATCATCCGCAAGGGCGAGTACCTGATCGACGGCAACCCGGATCCGCACGACATCCTGCGCATCCAGGGCATCGAAGCCCTGGCCGAGTTCCTGGTGAACGAAATCCAGGAAGTCTATCGCCTGCAGGGCGTGCCGATTAACGACAAGCACATCGAGACCATCGTTCGTCAGATGCTGCAGAAGGTCGAAATCCTGGAGCCCGGCGACACCGGCCTGCTCAAGGGCGATCACCTCGACAAGGTCGAGGTCGACGAAGAGAACGCCAAGGCGGAAGCCCGCGGCGGTCGCTCTGCGATCACCCAGCCGGTCCTGCTCGGCATCACCAAGGCGTCGCTGCAGACCCGCAGCTTCATCTCGGCGGCGTCGTTCCAGGAAACCACCCGCGTCCTCACCGAGGCCTCCGTCCAGGGCAAGACCGACACCCTGGAAGGCCTGAAGGAGAACGTGATCGTGGGCCGCCTGATCCCGGCCGGCACCGGTTCCTACCTGCGCAACCTGCAGCGCATCGCCGCCAAGCGCGACGAAGCCCTGTCGGCCAGCCGCGAGGAGGCCATGGAGCCCCTGCCGGAAGCCATCGCCCTGGCGGCGGAAGGCGAGGCGGTCGAGGGCTGAGCCCCCGGCCTCACGGCTTGAAGATGCGGACGGCCCGGGAGCAATCCCGGGCCGTTTTGCATTTCGGGCGCGGAAATCCGGCGGCTGTTGATCTGAATCAAAGATGACGCCGGCGTCATCTTTATCGTCCCTGTCAGAGCCCGACGCTGGAAGCGGGCGACAGGGAGCCAGCCATGCTGCACGTTTCGATCGTCAAGGGCCCGCCCACCGAGGTTCAGACCTTCACCGACGACGACCTCGCCAAGCGCCTGACCGACCACGATGTCGAGACCATCCGCGAGATCTTCAGGACGCCGCTGACCGGCTCCTACAACTGGGACTACGAGAACGCGAACACCAAGATCCGCAAGCTCTATGAGCTGGGCAAGCGGTTCAACTGGAACTCTGAACTCGATATCGACTGGACCCAGCCCTATCCGCAGAAGCCCGCCGACGCGCCGCAGGCCGAGGGTCCCGAAGGCTTCCGCGATCATCCCAAGTGGAAGGCGCTGACGCCGGAGCAGAAGGCCGACTTCGGCCGTCGGTCCCTGGCCCAGACCCTGTCCCAGTTCCTGCATGGGGAGCAGGGGGCGCTCTTGGTCGCGTCCCAGCTGGTCAGCTGCGCGCCGACCCATGACGCCAAGCTCTACGCCGCGTCCCAGACCTTCGATGAAGCCCGCCATGTGGAGGTGTTCCACCGCTACCTGATGGAACGCTGCCGGATGATCTATCCGATCAATCCGAGCCTGAAGTTCCTGCTGGACAAGGTGCTGACCGATCCGCGCTGGGACCTGAAGTTCATCGGCATGCAGATCCTGATCGAAGGCCTGGCCCTGGCGGCCTTCCAGACCATCCACGCCACCACGGATGATCCGCTGCTGCGCGACGTTGTCGGCTTGGTGATGCGCGACGAGGGCCGCCACGTGGCCTTTGGCGTCAACTATCTGGAGGACTGGATCCGCGCCCTGCCGGAAGACGAGATCGAGGAGCGCGCCCAGTTCGCCTACGAGGCCTGCCTGGTCATGCGCAACCGCCTGGTCTCGACCACGGTCGCTGAAGAGTTCGGCTTCACCCATGACGAGGCCATGGAGATCAACAACGCCAGCCAGGGCGGCCAGGCGTTCCGCACCTTCCTGTTCGAGCGGATGATCCCCAACCTGAAGCGCGTAGGCCTGCTCACCGACAAGATCCGCCCCAAGTTCGAGGAACTGGGCGTCCTGCACTTCGAGAACCTCAAGCACGACGGCGCCATCGACTGGTCCACGCTGGAAAAGCCGCTGACCGTGAACGACGGCGCCAAGATCATCGCCGCCTGAGACCCGTCTCGTAACCACCCCCCACTGAAGCCCGCGCCCTAAACCAGGGCGCGGGATTTTTTTCGCGCCTATGTCGATTTAAGCGCCGGGCGCAGCTTCAGCTTGTGGGCGCGACCGCGCTTGGCTAGCCTCAGGCGAGTATCGAGGCCGGGGGGCTCATGAAGGTTGCAGTGATGTCGGGCGCGGCGATAGCCGTCGCCCTGGGCGGTGTCGCCTGGGCGCAGACCGCGCCCCCGCCGGCGTCGGCCTTCGGACGAATGCCGGGCGTCTATGACGCGGCGATCTCGCCGAACGGCAAGACGGTGGCCATCCTGGGCGGCTCGCCGGAGGTCCGCAGCCTCTCCCTGGCCACCATCGATCAGCCTGGCCTGCCGACTCTCAACCTGGGCGACGTCCAGGCGGTCAGCCTGCGCTGGGTCGGCGACGATCACGTGCTCGCGCGGATCGGCTTCTGGAAGCAGTGGACTCCCAAGATCGGCTATCGGTACGAGCGCAACATCTCGGTGAACCTGCAGGGGCAGGCTGTGGTGCGGATGCTGGACAAGGACGTCACGTCTCAGCTTCTGATCTCCCAGCCCGTCGTCGGCCTTGCTAGCGGCCCGCCGGCCAAGGCGGTGATGATCGGCGTACAGGATAACCTGGGCGCTGCGGGCTCCATGGACACCCGCATGAAGCGCAAGGGCGAGAGCGGCTTCCAGCTGGCCCTGTTCGCCGTTGATCCGGCCAACGGCAAGGCGACCCTCCTCGAGAAGGGCGGTTACGACACCTATAGCTGGGAGGTGGACCAGTCCGGCGAGGCGCGGGTCCGCCACGAGAGCGACGAGATCTCGCACAAATACACGCTCTACGCCCGGGCCAAGGGCGTGAAGCCGTGGACGGCGCTGTACGCCAACCAGGACGAGGAATGGCCCCGCCACTATGCGGGCTACGCCAGCGCCACGGACTCCATCTACATGGTCGAGGACGACGGCGGCGCGTCCCAGGTTGTGCGCCACGCCTTGGCGGGCGGCGCGACGGAGAAGGTCGGCGCGCCGGTGCGTGGCAGCGATGTCGCGCTTGTCTGGGACCGAAATCGGGACCAGCCGGTAGGCGTCATGTCGGGCGCCGAGACCTTCCGCGTGGAATGGTTGGACCCTGAGATCCGCGGTGTCCACGCCATGCTGGCCAAGGCGTTCAAGGGAAAGACGGTGACCGTCAGCGAATGGTCAGCCGACCGGACACGGTTCCTGGTGCGGGTGAACGGGCAGGGCGCGCCAGGCGCCTGGTACCTGTTCGACCGCGCGCGCAAGGAGCTGTCGCCCATCGGCGAAGAGTATCCCGAACTCAAGGACGCAGCCCTGGGGACCACCCGGTGGATCACCTACAAGGCCCGCGATGGCTTGGAGATCCCGGCCTATCTGACCCTGCCGCCTGGCGCTCTCGACGGCCGGAAGCTCCCGCTGATCGTCATGCCGCACGGCGGCCCCGTGGCCCGCGACGACGATGACTTCGACTGGCTGACCCAGTTCCTGGCGACGCGAGGCTATGCGGTCCTGCGCCCGCAGTTCCGCGGCTCGGCCGGGTTCGGAAAGGCCTTCGAGGACGCCGGCCGCGGGGAGTGGGCCGGCAAGATGCAGACCGATCTGCTGGACGGGATCGCCGCGGTGGCGGCGTCCAACACCATCGACCCGGCCCGCGTCTGTATCTTCGGCTGGAGCTTCGGCGGCTATGCCGCCCTGGCGGGCGTGAGCATGCACCCCGAGGCCTACAAGTGCGCCGCCTCGATGGCAGGCGTCTCCGACCTGGGCCTTCTGATCACCGAACAGCTCCGCGTCTCGGGCGACGACTCCTGGGGCCTGCGCTCCCTGCGGCGCATGCTGGACGATGCGAGCTCTGAGAAGATCCTGCAGACCTCGCCGGTCCAGCACGTTGCGGACATCCGTGCGCCCGTGCTCCTGATGCACGGCGACCAGGACGGCTCGGTTGACTATGAGCAGTCCCAGCGCATGGCGTCGGCCCTCAAGGCGGCGGGCAAGCCGGCCGAGTTCGTGACCTTCAAGAACGAGGACCATTTCCTGCTGCGCTCCGCGCCGCGCACCCAGCTGCTGGAGACCCTCGGCGCTTTCCTGGCCAAGAACCTGCCGGTGAACCCCTAGCGGGGCGTCTGCGACACGGCGGGGACTTCACCCAGGCCGGCGATGCCGCCGGCGGCGTTGGAGGTGGACAGGCCCGGCGGGATGGGGGCGTCGCGGTATCGGAGGTAGGCCGCCTTGCGCTCGGCGGCCAGGTCCAGGGTCTTCTGCTTGGCGGCGTTCAGGCCCTGGCCGAGATAGGCGGCGGTCTTGGCGCCCGCCGCCAGGCGCGCCTGGCAGGCCTCGCGCTCGCTGGGGCTCAGGCCCACAAGATCCGCCTGGGTGCAGCCGAGGCCGCCCTTGCGCAGGGCCTGGCTCAGCTGGGCGGCTCCGCCAACAGCTTCCTGCACCCGCCAGGGCCCCGCCGCAGGCGTCGCGGTTGGCGTGGGCGCAGCGTAGAGCGGCGCGACGGGGAGGGGGCCGGTGATCGGCTTCGCGGCGCGCGGGCGGATCCGGTCGCGGTCGCGCCGTTGTCGGGCCTGGGGCTCCACCAGGTAGAGAGGAGCTATGGTCACCTCGATCAGGGCGGGCGCGACCATCCGCGAGGCTGGCGGCTTCTGAAGGGCCAGCACCGCGAGCAGGGCGGCGTGCAGGGCGATGGACGCCCCGATCACCAGGGACAGACGCCCCCTGCGCTGCGCATTGCGCCCGACCATGTCCCCCTCCCAGTTCCCCGCCGATCAGGCTTGGCCACGGCGGCGAAAGCGTGGCGGCAAGCGGGCGGACCGGGGGCTGTTTACATGCCGTTGACGGATCAGGGCTTCGCGAGTATGAACCGCGCTCCTTTCGAGGCCGGGATTCCCCCTGGTCCCGATGAACGGTTCGTCCTGCAAGGGACGTCCTGACCCGCCGGGGCGCAAACCAGCGCGCGCCGGCGAGTTTTTGCGTTCAGCGGGAGGCGTCGAGAACCAAGTCGATATTGACCCCAATTGAGGCGCTCCGGCCCAACGGCACACGCCTCCAGAGCAGAGATTAGATGCCTACAGTCAACCAGCTCATCCGCAAGCCCCGGCAAGACAAGCCGTCGCGGAACAAGGTGCCCGCCCTGAAGGGCTGCCCCCAGCGTCGCGGCGTTTGCACGCGCGTCTACACGACCACCCCGAAGAAGCCGAACTCGGCGCTTCGTAAGGTCGCCAAGGTGCGCCTGACCACGGGCATCGAAGCGGTGTGCTACATCCCCGGCGAAGGCCACAACCTGCAGGAACACTCCGTGGTCCTGATCCGTGGCGGCCGTGTGAAGGACCTTCCGGGCGTCCGTTACCACATCCTGCGCGGCGTGCTCGACACCCAAGGGGTCAAGGACCGCAAGCAGCGCCGTTCGCTCTATGGCGCCAAGCGTCCGAAGTAAGGAAGAAGAAGAATGTCCCGCCGCCGCCGCGCTGAGAAACGTGAAGTCCTGCCGGATCCGAAGTTCGGGGATCTGACCGTCACGAAGTTCATGAACTACGTGATGTACGAGGGCAAAAAGGCCGTCGCCGAAAACATCATCTACGGCGCCTTCGACATCCTGGAAGCCAAGCGCAAGGACCAGACCGCTCTGGAAACCTTCCACTCGGCCCTGGAAAATGTGGCTCCGGCCATCGAAGTGCGTTCCCGCCGGGTCGGCGGCGCCACCTATCAGGTGCCGGTCGAAGTCCGTCCGGACCGTCGTAAGGCCCTGGCCATCCGTTGGCTGGTGACCGCTGCGCGCAAGCGCGGTGAGAACACCATGACGGACAAGCTGGCGGGCGAGCTGCTCGACGCGGCCTCGAACCGCGGCACGGCCGTCAAGAAGCGCGAAGACACGCACAAGATGGCGGAAGCCAACCGCGCCTTCTCGCACTACCGCTGGTAACGCCGGCAATCCATCGCTTCCCGGCGCGGGCGGTTTAGGCTAAACCGCCCGCGCTGTTCGTTCAGATACTCCCGAACGCCCCTCCAGCAGAGCATCCGCTATGCCCCGCACGCATAAAATCGAAGACTACCGCAACTTCGGAATCATGGCCCACATCGATGCGGGCAAGACGACGACGACCGAGCGGATCCTGTACTACACCGGCAAGAGCCATAAGATCGGCGAAGTCCACGACGGCGCTGCGACCATGGACTGGATGGAGCAGGAGCAGGAACGCGGCATCACGATCACGTCGGCCGCGACGACCGCCTTCTGGAACGAGAAGCGCCTGAACATCATCGACACCCCCGGGCACGTCGACTTCACCATCGAAGTCGAGCGCTCGCTGCGCGTGCTCGACGGCGCCGTGACGGTGCTGGACGGCAACGCCGGCGTCGAACCGCAGACCGAAACCGTCTGGCGCCAGGCCGACAAGTACAAGGTTCCGCGGATCGTGTTCGTCAACAAGATGGACAAGATCGGCGCCGACTTCGACAAGTCCGTCGAGTCCATCCGCGACCGTCTGGGCGCGAAGGCTGTTCCGATCCAGTTCCCGATCGGTTCGGAATCGAACCTGAAGGGTCTCGTGGACCTGGTCCGCATGAAGGCCGTGGTCTGGGACAATGACGGCCTGGGCGCGTCCTATCGTGACGAGGAAATCCCGGCGGACCTGCAGGCCAAGGCCGAGGAAGCCCGCAACTACCTGATCGAGAACGCCGTCGAACTCGACGACGAGGCGATGGAAGCCTATCTGGGCGGCGAAGAGCCCTCGGAAGCGACCATCAAGAAGTGCATCCGTAAGGCCGTGCTGACCGGCGCCTTCTATCCGATCCTCTGCGGCTCGGCCTTCAAGAACAAGGGCGTCCAGCCCCTGCTCGACGCCGTCGTCGACTACCTGCCGTCGCCGGTGGACATCCCGCCGACCGCCGGCATCGACTTCAAGACCGAAGAGCCGGTTGTCCGTAAGGCTTCGGACGACGAACCGCTGTCGGTCCTGGCGTTCAAGATCATGGACGACCCCTTCGTCGGTTCGCTGACCTTCTGCCGCATCTATTCGGGCAAGCTCGAAACCGGCATGAGCCTGATGAACTCGACCCGCGACAAGCGCGAGCGCGTCGGCCGCATGCTGCTGATGCACTCGAACAACCGCGAGGACATCAAGGAAGCCTATGCCGGCGACATCGTCGCCCTGGCCGGCCTGAAGGAAACCCGTACCGGCGACACCCTGTGCGACCCGCTGAAGTCGCCGGTGATCCTGGAGCGCATGGAGTTCCCGGCCCCGGTTATCGAAATCGCCGTCGAGCCCAAGTCGAAGGCTGACCAGGAAAAGCTGGGCGTCGCCCTGCAGAAGCTGGCCGCCGAAGATCCGTCCTTCACCGTCTCGACCGACCACGAGTCCGGCCAGACGATCCTGAAGGGCATGGGTGAACTGCACCTGGACATCAAGATCGACATCCTGAAGCGGACCTACAAGGTCGAGGCCAATATCGGCGCGCCGCAGGTGGCCTATCGCGAGAGCCTGGGTAAGAAGGTCGACATCGACTACACCCACAAGAAGCAGACCGGCGGCACCGGCCAGTTCGCCCGCGTCATGCTGACCTTCGAACCGGGCGAACCCGGCTCGGGCTTCGTGTTCGAAAGCGCCATCGTCGGCGGCGCCGTGCCGAAGGAATACATCCCCGGCGTCGAAAAGGGTCTGGAGTCCGTCAAGGACAACGGCCTGCTCGCCGGCTTCCCGCTGATCGACTTCAAGGCCACCTTGACCGACGGCAAGTATCACGACGTGGACTCCTCCGTGCTGGCCTTCGAAATCGCCGCCCGCGGCGCTTTCAAGGAACTGCGCGAGAAGGGCGCCCCGAAGCTGCTCGAACCGATCATGGCCGTCGAGGTTGTGACCCCGGAAGAGTACCTGGGTTCGGTCATCGGCGACCTCAACGGTCGTCGGGGCATGATCCAGGGCCAAGACACGCGCGGCAACGCGATCGTCGTCAACGCCTTCGTGCCGCTGGCGAACATGTTCGGCTATGTGAACACCCTCCGGGGCATGTCGCAGGGCCGCGCTCAGTTCACCATGCAATACGATCACTACGACCCGGTGCCGCAACACGTCGCCGACGAAGTCATCAAGAAGTACGCCTAACCCCAACCCTAGTTTAGAGGACAAGCCCGGACAGGGCTGGAGCTTGAAATGGCTAAAGAAAAGTTTGAACGTAATAAGCCGCACTGCAACATCGGCACGATTGGCCACGTTGACCACGGCAAGACGACGCTGACGGCGGCGATCACGATCACGCTGGCGAAGACCGGCGGCGCGACGGCGAAGAACTACGCCGACATCGACGCGGCTCCGGAAGAAAAGGCCCGCGGGATCACGATCAACACGGCGCACGTGGAATATGAGACGGCGAACCGTCACTACGCTCACGTCGATTGCCCTGGGCACGCCGACTACGTGAAGAACATGATCACCGGCGCGGCGCAGATGGACGGCGCGATCCTGGTGGTGTCGGCCGCTGACGGCCCGATGCCGCAGACCCGCGAGCACATCCTGCTCGCCCGTCAGGTCGGCGTGCCGGCCCTGGTGGTGTTCATGAACAAGGTCGACATGGTCGACGACGCCGAGCTGCTGGACCTGGTTGAGATGGAAGTTCGCGAACTTCTGTCGTCCTACCAGTTCCCGGGCGACGACATCCCGATCGTGAAGGGCTCGGCCCTGGCGGCGGTTGAAGGTCGTGACGCGCCGATCGGCGAAGACGCGATCCTCGAGCTGATGACCGCGGTCGACACCTACATCCCGCAGCCGGAGCGTCCGGTGGACCTGCCGTTCCTGATGCCGGTGGAAGACGTGTTCTCGATCTCGGGTCGCGGCACCGTGGTGACCGGCCGTATCGAAAAGGGCGTGGTGAAGGTCGGCGAAGAAGTCGAAATCGTCGGCATCCGTCCGGTTCAGAAGACGACCTGCACGGGCGTCGAAATGTTCCGCAAGCTGCTGGACCAAGGTCAGGCCGGCGACAACGTTGGCGTGCTGCTGCGCGGCACCAAGCGTGAAGACGTCGAGCGCGGCCAGGTGCTGTGCAAGCCGGGCTCCATCACCCCGCACACCAAGTTCGTGGCTGAAGCCTATATCCTGACCAAGGAAGAAGGCGGCCGTCACACCCCGTTCTTCACCAACTACCGTCCGCAGTTCTACTTCCGGACCACGGACGTGACCGGGATCATCAAGCTGAAGGAAGGCGTTGAGATGATCATGCCCGGCGACAACGCCGAGCTGGACGTCGAGCTGATCACCCCGATCGCCATGGACCAGGGCCTGCGCTTCGCCATCCGCGAAGGCGGCCGCACCGTCGGCGCCGGCGTCGTCTCCAAGATCGTCGAGTAATCTCGACGGCTCGGCCCGCTTCGGCGGGCCGGACCACGCACTCAAAGATCAGGCCGCCCAGGACATCCTGGGCGGCCTTTTCTGTTTCCGATTGTGGGCTGGGGTTAGCGGACCTGGCGCATCGAGCTGATGGCCTGGGCCATGCCGAAGCGGGTCAGGTCCGGCACGTCGCGATCGAACACCTGGCAGCGGCCGCGGAAGTCGCTGTCGGTGCAGACCTCCCAGGCCCCGCGGCCGATCTTCAGGCTCATGGCCTGGTCATTGTACTGGCGCGGCAGGTTGGTGATCTCGCGGCTCGTGCCAAAGGCTGCGCCGCCGAAGTTGGGATTGGTGAACAGCGTCATGGAGCCGCCGGCGACCGGGCGGGGGCGGTCATTGCCGTAGCCCCCGTTCCCGTAACCGCCGCCATAGCCGCCATTGCCATAGCCGCCGTTGCCATAGCCGCCGCCGCTGTAGCCACCGTTTCCGTAGCCACCGTTTCCGTAGCCACCGTTTCCGTAGCCGCCGTTGTTGTAGCCGCCGTTGTTGTAGCCGCCGCCCATGTAGCAGGTGAGCTGACCATCACGGTTCTCGATCTCGCCGCGGCAGTCGCTGAAGCGCAGGGTGGAGCCGCGCCAGGCGCCGCGCATGTCCCGGCACTCCGCCGACAACAGGGCGCCGCCATTCACGCGCTCGGTGCGCACATTGCGACAGCTCTGCCAGTAGCTCCCAGGGGGCGGGGCGTCATAGCCCTGGGCCGTAACGGTCGCCGGGACCGCGGACAGGGCTGCGGCGCCGATGACAGCGGCCAGGCCGCTCTTGATGACTGTATCGAGGCTCATGGCCCAACTCCGATCATTTCAGTCCCTCAGCGCCACCCTAGAGCGTGATAGCCGAAAGTGGAATCCGGTTTCGGCGATCATCACGCTCTAACTTTTTGAATTAGAGCCTCATTTGTCCCGTCGAATGTTTCAATTCGACGGGATGAGGCTCTAGGGCGAGGCGTAGGGGAGGGAAAGGCCAAGCCTTGACTCAGGGCTGGCCCTCGGGCCGCCTGTAGATGGAGGGGGAGCCGATGATCAAGCGCTGGATTCGAGGTGGACTGGCCCTGCTGGCGGGCTTTCAGGTGTCAGGCGCGGCCCTGGCGGCGGAGCCCCGGCTGGACCGGATGACCGGCGGCGAGTTGGCCGCCTTCACCCGCGCCCTGCCCAAGGGCGGAGAGCTGCACAACCACATCTCAGGGGCGGTGTTCGGTGAGGCGCTGCTGGCCTGGGCGGCGGAGGATGGCCTGTGCGTGGACGTGGCCCGCCTGGCCCTGGCCCCGGCCTGCCAGCCGGGGGGCGACCTGAAGCCCGCCAGCACCGCCCTGCGCGACGAGGATCTGCGCAGCGCCTTGCTGGACTCCTTCTCCGTCCGCCATCCGGACTTTCGGGACCGGTCGGGTCATGACCAGTTCTTCGGGGTGTTCAGCCGGATCGGCGCGGTCTCCGAGACCCGCGGCGGCGACGCCTTGGCCTTTGTGCTCGACAGCCTGGGCCGGCAGAACACCTTCTATCTTGAAGCCATGATCACGCCCCAGGGGGCGGCGGCCGCGGCCAAGGGGGCCATCGCCGGCTGGAAGGGCGGGGACCTCGCCGCCCAGGCCGCCGCGACGCGCGCCCAGGGGCTGGACGCCCTGGTCCCCCTGGTCAGCGCCCAGACAGACGCCCTGGAAGCCCGGGCCCGCACCGTCATGCGCTGCGGCCAGCCCGACGCCTCGCCGGGGTGCCAGGTGACGGTGCGCTACCTCTACCAGACCATCCGGGTTCTGCCGCCGGAACAGACCTTCGCCCAGATCCAGCTGGGCGTGGCCATGGTGGCCGCCGACAAGCGCTGGGTCGGGATCCAGATGGTGGCGCCGGAGGACCATCCCAATGCGGTCGCCAACTACAGCCTGCACATGCGCATGGTGGACTATCTGACCGACCATGGCCGCAAGGCGCCCGCCGCCCTGCACGCCGGCGAGCTGACCCTGAAGGTCGCCCCGCCGTCGGCCCTGCGGTCGCACATCGCCGAGGCCATTCGCGTGGCCGGGGCGCGCCGCATCGGCCACGGGGTCGATTTCCCGCACGAGGACGGCGCCGAGGCCCTGGCCGCCGAAGCCGCCGCCAAGGGGGTGATGGTCGAGGTCAATCTCAGCTCCAACGACGCGATCCTCGAGGTGCGGGGCCAGGCGCATCCCGTCGCCTGGCTGCGGGCCCGCGGCGTGCCGACCAGCCTGTCCACCGACGACGCCGGCCTGCTGCGCATTGACCTGTCCCGGGAGTATGCGCGGGCCGCGGAGGAGGGGGCGGCCTATGCTGACCTGAAGCGCTCCGCCCGCAACGCCATCGCCTTCTCCTTCCTGGCGGGGGAGGGGCTCTGGAGCGACCCCGGAACCTACGCGCGCCCGGCCAGGGCCTGCGCCGGTCAGCTGGGCGCGGAGACGCCCAAGCCCGGCCCCTGCGCCGCCCTGGTGGCCGCCTCGGACAAGGCGCGGGAACAGTGGCGGCATGAGCGGCTGCTGACCGAGTTCGAGGCCGGCAGATGAAACCTCTGTCATGACCTCGAATTAAGCTGTCTGGGCGGGCGACAGCGGATACCCCTGACCCAAGGTTGTTCAGAACAGGGGAGAGACGCATGCGTCTTCCAGTCGCCATCGCCGCCTGCGCCGTCGTCATGAGCGCCGCTGGCGCCGCCAACGCCGCCTCGGTGGAAATCAAGGACGCGGTCGCCCGGGTCGTCGTCATCCCCGAGGACCGCGCGGACGTGAAGGTGGAAATCCTGACCACCCACCCCGACCTGCCGCTGCAGGTGCGCAGCGCCGGGGGCAAATGGATCATCGACGGCAATCTCAACCGCCGCATCCGCGACTGCAACGCCACCATGGGCCGGACTTCGGTGCGGGTCGCGAACCTGGGCGAGGTCGCCTACGACGCCATGCCCCAGGTGGTGGTCCGCACGCCCCGCGATGTCCGGCTCACCGCCGGCGGTGCGGTGTTCGGCTCGGTGGGCAAGTCCGCCAGCCTGGACTTCGCCAACGCCGGCTGCGGCGACTGGACCCTTGCTAATGTGACCGGCAAGCTCAGCGTCAGCGAGGCGGGCTCCGGCGACGTCAACACAGGCGCGGCGGGCGAGGCCGTCATCCAGATCGCCGGCTCCGGCGATGTGCGCACCCAGGCCGTCTCCGGCGCCCTGGAAGTCTCCGTGGCCGGCTCGGGCGATGTCGGGGTGGCCTCGGTGTCCGGCCCGGCCAAGGTCCGCGTGGCGGGCTCAGGCGACGTGCGCATCGCCGCCGGGCGCGCCCAGAGGATGGACGTCACTGTCGCCGGCTCGGGCGATGTGCGCATGGACGGGGAGGTCGGCGACCTCGACGCGCGGATTGTCGGCTCCGGCGACGTGCGCGTGCGAAAGGTCACGGGCGCGGTGAAGAAGTCGGTCATGGGCTCCGGTGGCGTCACCATCGGCTGACCGGGCAGGGGGCTTCGCTTGCGCGTCGCGAAGCTTCGGCTCGCCCTTGACGGGACCGAGTCGCCCACGTATAGACCCGCCTCCTGTTGGACTGGCTGTGCGGCTCCAAAGCGATTTGGAAACGCAGACGCGGTTCGCGGAACGACCTGAGACAGTGCTAAACAGCGTTTCGGGAAGGGGGCCCTCGCGGAAAGGTTTCGCGCGGGCCTATGTCGTTTGAGCGGACTTACGCGTACGAGCGCCCCGCAAGGGGAGTTCGGGTTGGTCTTTGAAATGGTCAAGTCACGCGGACGGACCGTCGTCTGTAGGGGAAATTGAAGAGCGATATGGATCGTCAGAACATCCGCATCCGGCTCAAGGCCTTCGATCACCGCGTGCTGGACCATTCCACACGCGAGATCGTCAATACGGCCAAGCGCACCGGCGCGACCGTGCGGGGGCCCATCCCCCTGCCGACGCAGATCGAAAAGTTCACCGTCAACCGCTCGCCGCACATCGACAAGAAGTCGCGCGAGCAGTTCGAAATCCGCACGCACAAGCGCGTGCTCGATATCGTCGACCCCACCCCGCAGACTGTGGACGCGCTGATGAAGCTCGACCTGTCCGCCGGCGTGGACGTCGAGATCAAGCTCTAAGGGGACCCTGCCGATGCGTACCGGCGTGATCGCCAAGAAGCTGGGCATGGCGCGCTTCTTTGATGAAGCGGGATCCCATGTCCCTGTGACCGTCCTCAGCCTCGAAGGCTGCCAGGTGACGGGTCAGCGCACCTCTGAGAAGGATGGCTATGTGGCCCTCCAGCTCGGCGCGGGCGCCAAGAAGGCCAAGAACACGAACAAAGCCCTGCGTGGCCAGTTCGCCAAGGCCGAAGTCGAACCCAAGCGTGAAGTCGCGGAATTCCGCGTCTCCGCCGACAACCTGATCGAGGTCGGCGCGGAACTCACCGCAGACCACTTCGTCGAAGGTCAGAAGGTCGATGTGACCGGCGTGACCGTCGGTAAGGGTTTCGCCGGTTCCATGAAGCGTTGGAACTTCGGCGGCATGCGCGCCACCCACGGCGTTTCCGTCTCGCACCGTGCTCACGGTTCGACCGGTAACCGCCAGGATCCGGGCCGCACCTTCCCGGGCAAGAAGATGGCTGGTCACCTCGGCCAGGAAACCGTCACCACCCTGAACCTGACCGTGTGGCGCATCGACGCCGAGCGCGGCCTGATCATGGTCAAGGGCGCCGTCCCCGGTCACGAAGGCTCCTTCGTGAAGATCCGCGACGCCGTGAAGGTCGCCCTGCCGGCCGAGGCCCCCAAGCCCGGCGCGTTCCGTAAGCCCGGCCAGGTCGCCGTCGCCGCTGAAGCCGCGCCCGCCGCGGAAGAAGCCCCGGCCGAGGCCCCCCAAGCTGAGGGCCAAGAATAAATGAAACTCGACGTCATCAAGCTCGACGGCGGGAAGGGCGGTTCGATCGAACTGTCTGACGCCATCTTCGGCATCGAAGAGATCCGCGGGGACATCCTCCAGCGCATGGTCACCTGGCAACTCGCCAAGCGCCGCGCCGGCACCCACAAGATCCAAGTCCGTAACGAGGTCTCTCGCACGGGCAAGAAGATGTACAAGCAGAAGGGCACCGGCGGCGCTCGTCACGGCTCGCGCCGTGCGGCCCAGTTCGTCGGCGGCGCCAAGGCCCACGGTCCCGTGGTCCGCAGCCATGCCTTCGACCTGCCCAAGAAGTTCCGCGCCCTGGCCCTGCGCCATGCGCTGTCTTCCAAGGCCAAGTCCGGCTCGCTCGTGGTCGTGGACAGCGTCTCGATCAACGATCCCAAGACCGGCGCCCTGCGCGCCCAACTGGGCAAGATCGGCCTGACCAACGCCCTGGTGATCGCGGGTCCGGAAGTGGACGCCAACTTCAAGCTCGCCGCCCGCAACATTCCGAACGTGGACGTGCTGCCGAACGCTGGCCTGAACGTCTATGACGTGCTGCGTCGCCAGACCCTGGTCCTGACCAAGGACGCGGTCGATGCGATCAACGCCCGCTTCGCTGAGAAGGAGGCCGCGTGATGGCTAACCCCACCGCCCGCCACTACGACGCGATCCTGTCGCCGGTGATCACGGAAAAGGCCACCCTGCTCTCGGAGCAGAACAAGGTCGTGTTCCGCGTCGCCCACGATGCGACCAAGGACGAAATCGCCGCCGCTGTCGAAGCGCTGTTCAAGGTCTCGGTCACCAAGGTCAACACCCTGGTGGTCAAGGGCAAGACCAAGCGCTTCCGCGGCCGCCCGGGCCGTCGCTCGGACGTCAAGAAAGCCGTCGTGACCCTGGCCGAAGGCCAGTCGATCGACATCACCACGGGGCTCTGAACCGATGGCTCTGAAGCAATACAAGCCGACTTCGCCGTCCCGTCGCGGGCTGGTGCTGGTCGACCGGTCCGAGCTCCACAAGGGCCGTCCGGAAAAGTCGCTGGTCGAAGGTCTGACCAAGAGCGGCGGTCGTGGCGGCGGTGGCCGTATCGCGGTCCGCTTCCGGGGCGGCGGCGCGAAGCGTCTGTACCGCATCGTCGACTTCAAGCGTCGCAAGTGGGACGTGCCGGCGACCGTCGAGCGTCTCGAGTATGACCCGAACCGCACCGCGTTCATCGCGCTGATCAAGTACGCCGACGGCGAGCTGGCCTATATCCTGGCCCCGCAACGCCTGAAGGCCGGTGATACCGTCATCGCCTCCGAAAAGGCCGACGTGAAGCCGGGCAACGCCATGCCGCTGCGTGGCATGCCGATCGGTACGATCATCCACAACGTCGAGCTGAAGCCCCTGAAGGGCGGTCAGATCGCCCGTTCGGCCGGCGCCTACGCCCAGCTGGTCGGCCGTGACGCCGGCTACGCCCAGATCCGCCTGAACTCGGGCGAACTGCGCATGGTGCAGGACAGCTGCATGGCCACGGTCGGCGCTGTGTCGAACCAGGACCACATGAACGAGTCGCTGGCCAAGGCCGGTCGCGCCCGCCACAAGGGCCGCCGTCCGCACGTCCGCGGTGTCGCCATGAACCCGATCGATCACCCGCACGGCGGTGGTGAAGGCCGCACCTCGGGCGGCCGGAATCCGGTCACCCCGTGGGGCAAGCCGACGAAGGGTCGCAAGACCCGCACTAACAAGGCGACGGATAAGTTCATCATCCGCTCGCGTCACGCTCGGAAGGCTCGCTAAGCTATGACCCGTTCCGTCTGGAAAGGTCCGTTCGTCGACGGATACCTCCTCAAGAAGGCCGAGACTGCTCAGTCTTCCGGCCGCAAGGACGTGATCAAGACCTGGTCGCGCCGCTCCACCATCATGCCGCAATTTGTCGGCCTGACCTTCGGCGTCCATAACGGCCAAAAGCACGTTCCCGTGCTCGTGTCCGAAGACATGGTCGGCATGAAGTTCGGCGAATTCGCTCCGACCCGGTACTTCCCGGGTCACGCGGCCGACAAGAAGGCCAAGAGGAAGTAGCATGGCCAAGCAAGCTAAAGCCCGTCGCCTGAGCGGCGTGGAAGCGATGGCCAAGGTGACCTCGCTCCGCATCAGCCCGCGCAAGCTCAACCTGGTGGCCCAGTCGATCCGCGGCCTCAAGGTTCAGCGCGCGCTGAACGAGCTGGAGTTCAGCCACAAGCGCATCGCCCGCGATGTGCGTAAGGCGCTCTACTCGGCCATCTCGAACGCCGAAAACAACCACAACCTCGACATCGACTCCCTGGTCGTGTCCGAGGCCTTTGTGGGCAAGAACCTGGTGATGAAGCGTTTCTCGGCCCGCGCCCGCGGCCGCGCCTCGCGCATCGAAAAGCCGTTTAGCGAACTCACCATCGTGGTTCGCGAGCTGGGTGAGGCCGCCTGATGGGTCAGAAAGTCAATCCGATCGGTCTGCGCCTCGGCGTCAACCGCACCTGGGACAGCCGTTGGTTCGCCGACGGCAACGAGTACGGCAAGCTGCTGCACGAAGACATCAAGGTCCGCCGGGAGCTGAAGAAGCGCCTGGGTCAGGCCGGTGTGTCGCGCATCATCATCGAGCGTCCGCACAAGAAGTGCCGCATCACCATCTATGCCGCGCGCCCTGGCGTGATCATCGGCAAGAAGGGCGCGGACATTGACAAGCTGCGCAAGGAACTCGGCGCCCTGACGGACGGCGAGATCCACCTGAACATCGTCGAAGTGCGCAAGCCCGAGACCGACGCCCAGCTGGTGGCCGAGAACATCGCCCAGCAGCTCGAGCGCCGCGTGGCTTTCCGTCGTGCGATGAAGCGTTCGATGCAGTCCGCCATGCGCCTCGGCGCCAAGGGCGTCCGCATCAACGTCTCGGGCCGTCTCGGCGGCGCTGAAATCGCCCGCATGGAGTGGTATCGCGAAGGCCGCGTGCCGCTGCACACCCTGCGCGCCGACATCGACTACGGCTTCGCGGAAGCGAAGACCACCTACGGCATCATCGGCGTGAAGACCTGGATCTTCAAGGGCGAGGTGCTGGAGCACGATCCGATGGCTCAGGACAAGCGCCTGGCCACCGAGTCCGGTCCGGCCGGCGAGGGTGGTGGCCGCGAACGGGGCGATCGTCCCGACCGTGGTCCGCGCCGCGATCGTCGCGAACAAGCCGGCGCGTGAGGTTGAGCCATGCTTTCGCCTAAGAAAACCAAGTACCGCAAGCAGTTCAAGGGCAAGATCCACGGGGTCGCCAAGGGCGGCTTCACCCTCAACTTCGGGTCCTACGGCCTGAAGTCGGTGGAACCGGAACGGATCACAGCGCGCCAGATCGAAGCCGCTCGTCGGGCCATCACCCGTCAGATGAAGCGTCAAGGTCGCGTGTGGATCCGGATCTTCCCGGACGTTCCCGTCACCGACAAGCCCGCCGAAGTCCGGATGGGTAAGGGTAAGGGGTCCGTCGAGTACTGGGCCGCCCGGGTTCACCCCGGCCGGATCATGTTCGAAATCGACGGCGTGCCGGACGATGTGGCCCGTGAAGCCCTGCGCCTCGGCGCGGCCAAGCTTCCGGTGAAGACCCGCATCGTCACCCGCATCGACGCCGCCGTGGAGCACGCGTGATGAAGATTGACGAAATCCGGGGCATGACGCCCGACCAGCTCGCCGAAACCCTGCTGAACCTGAAGAAGGAGCAGTTCAACCTGCGCTTCCAGGCGGCGACGGGCCAGGTCGAGAAGACCCATCGTGCGAGCGAAGTTCGTAAAGACATCGCCCGCATAAAGACCGTCCTGCGCGCCAAGCAGGCCGCGGCCTAAGGAGAGGGACGAATGCCGAAACGAATTCTCGAAGGCGTGGTCGTCTCCGATAAGGGCGACAAGACCATCGTCGTGAAGGTCGAACGGACCTTCCTGCACCCGGTGCTGAAGAAGACCGTCCGTCGGTCGAAGAAGTACCACGCGCACGACGAAGCCAACGTCTACAAGACCGGCGAAATCGCTCGCATCATCGAGTGCGCGCCGAAGTCGAAAACCAAGACCTGGGAAGCTCTGCCGAAGGCGGACGCTGGCCAGGGCGCGTAAGGAAGGTCTGATCCATGATTCAGATGCAGACTAACCTCGAGGTCGCCGACAACTCTGGCGCCCGTCGTGTGATGTGCATCAAGGTGCTCGGCGGCGCTGGCCGTCGTTACGCCAGCGTGGGCGACAAGATTGTCGTCTCCGTGAAGGAAGCCATTCCGCGCGGCCGCGTGAAGAAGGGTGACGTGCTGCAGGCGATCGTCGTGCGCACCAGCCAGGGCATCAAGCGCAAGGATGGCTCGGTCATCCGCTTCGACAAGAACGCCGCCGTCATCGTCAACAAGCAATCCGAGCCGATCGGCACGCGGATCTTTGGCCCGGTTCCCCGCGAACTGCGCGCCAAGAACCACATGAAGATCATTTCGCTCGCCCCCGAGGTGCTGTGATGGCCGCGAAGATCAAGAAGGGGGACCGCGTTGTGGTCCTCACCGGCAAGGACAAGGGCCGTCAAGGCAACGTCCTGAAGGTGCTGCCGAAGGAAGACCGCGTCGTGGTCGAGGGCCTGAACATGGTTCAGCGCCACACCCGCCCGACCCAGTCCGACCCGCAAGGCGGCATCAAGAACAAGGAAGCGGCGCTGCACATTTCGAACGTGGCGATCGTGGACTCCAAGGGGAAGCCGACCCGCGTCGGGTTCCGCGTCGATGGTGACAAGAAGGTGCGTGTCGCCAAGACGACCGGCGAGGTGATCAATGGCTGAGCAAGCTTACGAGCCGCGGCTGAAGACCGAATATCGCCAGCGCATCCGCGCGGCGATGAAGGAACAGTTCGCGTACACGAACGAAATGCAGATCCCCAAGCTGGACAAGATCGTCCTGAACATGGGGATCGGTGAAGCGGTCAACGATTCCAAGAAGGTCCAGGCGGCCATCGCGGATCTGACGGCCATCGCCGGCCAGAAGCCGGTCGCCACCCGCGCCCGCAATTCCATCGCCGGCTTCAAGCTGCGCGAAGGCATGGTGATCGGCGCGAAGGTGACCCTTCGCAAGGACCGCATGTACGAATTCCTGGACCGTCTGATCACCATCGCTCTGCCGCGGGTGAAGGACTTCCGGGGCCTGAAGCCCACCTCGTTCGACGGCCGTGGCAACTACGCCATGGGTCTCAAGGAACACATCGTGTTCCCCGAGATCAACTACGACCAGATCGATCAGATGTGGGGCATGGACATCATCGTCGCCACGACTGCGAAGACCGATGACGAAGCGCGTGCGCTTCTCAAGGAATTCCAGTTCCCGTTCGTTCAAGCTTAAGCGGCGGGAAGGAAAGCAAAATGGCCAAGAAAAGCGCCGTCAACCGCAACGAGATGGTCAAGGCCCTCGTCAAGCAATACGCCTCGAAGCGCGATGCGCTGAAGGCGATCGCCAATGACCAGAGCCTGCCGCTCGAGGAACGCTTCGAAGCCCGCCTGAAGCTCGCCGAGCTGCCGCGGAATTCGTCCAAGACCCGCATCCGTAACCGATGCGAAGTCACGGGGCGTCCGCGCGCCTATTATCGGAAGCTGAAGATGAGCCGGATCTCTCTGCGCGAACTGGGTTCGCACGGTCAGATCCCCGGCCTGGTCAAGTCGAGCTGGTAGGAGGGGCCCATGGTGAACGACCCCGTTGGCGATATGATCGCCCGCATCAAGAACGCCGCCACCCGCGGCCGTTCTAAGGTTTCGACCCCCGCTTCGAAGATGCGCGCGCGCGTCCTCGATGTGCTGGCCGAGGAAGGCTACATCCGCGGCTATGCCCTGGTGCAGAAGCCGGGCGCCTTCCCCGAGTTCGAGATCGAGCTGAAGTACTTTGACGGCCAGCCCGTCATCGTTGAGATCAGCCGCGTCTCCAAGCCGGGCCGTCGCGTCTATTCGTCGATCAAGGACCTGAAGCCGGTGAAGAACGGCCTGGGGATCTCGATCCTGTCGACGCCCAAGGGCGTTATGTCGGACGCCGCCGCTCGCGAAGCGAACGTCGGCGGCGAAGTTCTCTGCCGGGTCTACTAAGATGTCGCGGATCGGAAAAAAGGCGGTCGCCGTCCCCACTGGGGTGACGGTCACCATCTCCGGCCAGACGGTGTCGGTAAAGGGGCCCAAGGGCCAGCTTTCCTGGACCGTGGCCGAAGAGATCGAGGTCAAGCAGGAGGGCGCTGAGCTCGTCCTGTCCAAGCGGGTCGACAGCACGCGCGCCCAGGCCATGTGGGGCCTGTCGCGTACGCTGGTGAACAACATGGTCGTGGGCGTGACCCAGGGCTATGAAGAGACCCTCGAACTGGTCGGCGTGGGTTACCGCGCTGCGATGAAGGGCTCTGCGCTCTCCATGCAGCTTGGTTTCAGCCACGAAGTCGATGTCCCTCCGCCGGAGGGGATCAGCTTCGCGGTGCCGAAGCAGACCGAAATCAAGATCAGCGGCATCGACAAGCAGGCCGTCGGCGAAATCGCCGCCCGCATCCGTCGTATCCGTCCGCCGGAACCCTATAAGGGCAAGGGCGTGCGTTACGCGGGCGAAAAGGTCCGCCGCAAGGAAGGCAAGAAGAAGTAAGCCATGGCTCTTTCTCCTCGTCAGACGGCCAAGCGCCGCGCCGAGCGCACTCGGATCCGCCTTCGCAAGCTGGCCAATGGCCGCCCGCGTCTGTCGGTCTTCCGTTCGGACAAGAACATCTACGCCCAAGTCATTGATGACGCGAACGGCGTGACCCTGGCTGCGGCCTCGTCCCTCGAGGGCGACAAGCAGAAGGGTTCGGACAAGGAAGCCGCCGCTCGCGTCGGCGCTCTTGTCGCCCAGCGCGCCATCGAAAAGGGCGTCAAGGACGTCGTCTTCGATCGTGGCGGTTACATCTATCACGGCCGGGTCAAGGCCCTGGCTGACGCCGCGCGCGAAGCCGGCCTGAACTTCTAGGGGTAAGCTGATGGCTCGTGGAAACGAACAACGCGGCGAAGGCGGTCAACGCCGGGGCCGTGACCGTGGCGCCCCGCAGGAAGAGCGGGTCGACAGCGACATCGTCGAAAAGCTGGTGCACATCAACCGCGTCGCCGCCACCGTGAAGGGTGGCCGCCGCTTCTCGTTCGCCGCCCTGATGGTGGTGGGCGACCAGAAGGGCCGCGTGGGCTTTGGTCATGGCAAGGCGCGTGAAGTGCCGGAAGCCATCCGCAAGGCGACCGAAGAAGCCAAGAAGTCGATGATCCGCGTTCCCCTGCGCGAAAGCCGCACCCTGCACCACGACGGCAACGGCCGTTGGGGCGCTGGTAAGGTGATGGTCCGCGCGGCGCCTCCCGGCACCGGCGTCATCGCCGGCGGTCCGATGCGCGCGGTGCTCGAAACCCTCGGCGTGCAGGACGTGGTCGGCAAGTCGATGGGCTCGTCGAACCCCTACAACATGGTGCGCGCGACGTTCCAGGCGCTGAAGGCTCAGTCTTCTCCCCGCCAGGTCGCCAACAAGCGCGGCAAGAAGGTCGCTGACGTGCTGGGCCGCAAGGCCGACGGCGCGACCCCGGCTGACGGAGAATAAGAGATGGCCAAGGTCACCGTTCGTCAGACGGCGAGCCCGATCCGCCGCACGAAGGACCAGCGCGCCACCCTGGCGGGCCTGGGCCTGAACAAGATCGGCCGCACGTCCGTGCTGGAGGACACCCCCTCCGTGCGCGGCATGATCGCCAAGGTCCACCACCTGGTGGAAGTGGTCGAGGGCTAAGCCCTAAGCTATAGACGCGCAGCCCGGATCCGGTTCCCGGTTCCGGGCTTCGCTATTTGTACATCAGCCGAGTCGGGACCATCGGTTCCGGCGACAGATCTCCAAGGAGAGGCGTCACATGACCAAGCTCAACGAAATCGCTCCCCGCGAAGGCTCCACCAAGGGCCGCATGCGCGTCGGCCGTGGCCCGGGTTCGGGCAAGGGCAAGACCTCCGGCCGCGGTGTGAAGGGCCAGAAGTCCCGTACCGGCGTCGCCATCGCGGGTTTCGAAGGCGGCCAGATGCCGCTGCACATGCGCATGCCCAAGCGCGGCTTCAACAACCCCTTCGCCCTGGAGTTCGCGGAAGTGAACCTGTGGCGCCTGGAGCAGGCCATTGCGGCCGGCAAGCTCGACGCCAAGAAGGCCATCGACGCTGACGCCCTGCTGGCCGCCGGCGTGATCCGCCGCAAGAAGGACGGCGTGAAGCTGCTGGCCAAGGGCGAGCTGAAGTCGAAGATCAACATCACCGTCTACGCGGCCACCGGCGCGGCCAAGGCCGCCGTCGAGAAGGCCGGCGGCAGCGTCACCACCACCGCCCCGGTGGAAAGCGACGCGCCCAAGGGCAAGCTGCAAAAGAAGGTCAAGGCCTAAGCGCCTGACTTGAGGGCCCCGCCTGTGGCGGGGCCTTTTCGCATCCACGCCCGTCCACCTTCCTTAAAGAAGGGCGGGGCAGGGCGGATGACAGGGCGTAACGGACGCCCTATGTACGATCCGTCTTAAAGCTCGGGGACTTGCATGGCTTCGGCCGCAGAACAGCTCGCCGCAAATATGAACTTCGGCGCCTTTCAGAAGGCGACGGAGCTGCACAAGCGCATCTGGTTCACGCTGCTGGCGTTGATCGTCTATCGGCTCGGGACCTACATCCCGATCCCGGGGATCGACCTGGAAGCCTTCCGGCGGACCTTCGAGAGCCAGTCCGGCGGCCTCCTGGGCATGTTCAACATGTTCTCCGGCGGCGCCGTCCAGCGGATGGCGATCTTCGCCCTGAACGTCGGCCCCTACATCTCGGCCTCGATCATTGTCCAGCTGCTCGGCACGGTCTATCCGCCGTGGGAGAAGATGCGCAAGGAAGGCGGGGAGGCGGGTCGCAAGACCCTCAACCAGTACACCCGCTACCTGACGGTCGTCCTGGCCGTGCTGCAGGCGTTCGCGATCGCCGCGGGCCTGCAGTCGAGCCCGGGCCTGGTGATCAACCCCGGGCCGTTCTTCCTGGCCTCCACCGTCATCACCCTGACCGGCGGCACCATGTTCCTGATGTGGCTGGGCGAGCAGATCACCAGCCGCGGCGTCGGCAACGGCGTGTCCCTGCTGATCTTCGCCGGCATCGTCGCCAACCTGCCGACGGGTGTGTGGCAGCTCCTGACGGTCATGCGGACCGGCCAGATGTCGACCTTCGGCGGCCTTGCGATCCTGGTGGTGGCCGTCGCCGCCATCTTGGCCATCGTGTTCATGGAACGCTCGCAGCGCCGCCTGCTGGTTCAGTATCCCAAGCGCCAGCAGGGGAACCGCATGTTCGGCGGCGACACCTCGTTCCTGCCGCTCAAGGTGAACACCTCGGGCGTGATCCCGCCGATCTTCGCCTCGTCCCTGCTGCTGCTGCCGGCGACGGCGATGAGCTTCCTGGCCACGGCGGACTTGCCGGGCTGGCTGCAATGGCTGCCGGGCGCGGTGGGCCAGCTCCAGCATGGCCAGCCCCTGTTCATGGTGCTGTACGCCGCCCTGATCATCTTCTTCTGCTTCTTCTACACCTCGGTCGTCTTCAATCCGGAGGAGACCGCCGAGAACCTGCGCAAGTATGGCGGCTTCCTGCCGGGCATCCGTCCGGGCAAGCGCACGGCGGAGTATCTCGACTTCGTGCTGACCCGCCTGACCGTGATCGGCGCCGCCTACATCACGCTCGTCTGCCTGGTGCCTGAGATCTTCATCAGCGCGTTCAAGGCGCCCTTCTATCTGGGCGGCACCTCGATCCTGATCGTGGTCAGCGTCACCATGGACACCGTCACGCAGATCCAGTCCCACCTTCTGGCCCACCAGTACGAAGGCCTCATCAAGAAGTCGAAGCTGCGCGGGGGCCGCGGGCGCTGATATTTCAAAGCGCCCAGACGCTTATTGATCGACGCCATTTAAACCGGCCGTGGGGACGGCCGGCGGGGAGGAATAGCTAGATGAATTTGATCCTGTTCGGACCGCCGGCCGCCGGTAAGGGCACCCAGGCCAAGCGCCTGGTCGAGACCCGCAAGATGGTTCAGCTGTCCACCGGCGACATGCTGCGCGCCGCGATCGCCTCGGGCTCCGAGCTCGGCAAGCGCGTCGAGGGCGTCATGCAGCGCGGTGAGCTGGTCACGGACGAGATCGTCATCGCCCTGATCGAGGAGCGTCTGCCCGAGGCCGAAGCGGCCGGCGGCGCGATCTTCGACGGGTTCCCCCGCACGCTCGCCCAGGCGGAAGCCCTGGACAAGATGCTGGCCGGCCGCGGCGCGAAGATCGACGTGGTGCTGCGCCTGAAGGTGGACGACGACGCGCTGCTGACCCGGGTGGCCGGCCGGTTCGCGGAGTCGGGCCGCCCTGACGACAATCCGGAGAGCTTCAAGGTGAGGCTCGCCGCGTACAACGAACAGACCGCGCCCCTGCTGCCCTACTACCAGGGCCAGGGAAAGCTGGTTGAGCTGGACGGCATGGGGACCATCGACGCGGTGGCCACCGGAATCGATTCGGCGCTGAACAGCCTCCCGTAATAGGGCAGGGGGCTGTTTCGTCGTCCAACCGGGCGGCGGAGGCACTTTCAAGGATCTTTCAGCCTCGTTTGAGGCCGGGGGATCCGGACTTGAGCGGTCGGTGTGACGAGTTTCCCGACGCGGGGCCCAAAAGGCTCCCGCAAGGGGTGAAAATTCGTTACTGCGGCCATTGACGGAAGCGTAACGATCCCTATAACGGGCCGCTTCCGCGAAACGCGCGAAGGATGCGCTGGCCTTCCCGAGAGGGACACCGGGGCCGGGGCGTTTTTCGCGCATCTCTGCGTGACCAGGAGAAGACCCGACGTGGCCCGTATTGCCGGCGTAAACATCCCCACGAACAAGCGCGTGGTCATCGCGCTTCAGTACATCCATGGCATCGGCCAGGCGAAAGCCCGGGAGATCGTGGATAAGGTTGGCATTGACGACGCGCGCCGCGTCAACCAGCTGACCGACGCTGAAGTGCTCCAGATCCGTGAAGCCATCGACCGTGACTACACGGTGGAAGGCGACCTGCGCCGCGAGACCGCGGTCAACATCAAGCGCCTTATGGACCTGGCCTGCTATCGCGGCCTGCGTCACCGCAAGGGCCTGCCGGTCCGCGGTCAGCGCACCCACACGAACGCGCGCACCCGCAAGGGGCCTGCGAAGCCGATCGCCGGCAAGAAGAAGTAAGAGAGCTTACCGATGGCCAAGGAACCGGCTCGCGTCAAACGTCGCGAACGCAAGAACATCACCTCGGGCGTGGCGCACGTGAACGCCTCGTTCAACAACACCATGATCACCATCACCGACGCCCAAGGGAACACCATCTCTTGGTCCTCCGCCGGCATGATGGGCTTCAAGGGCTCGCGCAAGTCGACCCCGTACGCCGCCCAGATGGCGGCCGAGGACGCCGGCAAGAAGGCCGCCGAGCACGGTGTGAAGACGCTGGAAGTCAACGTTTCCGGTCCGGGTTCGGGTCGTGAGTCGGCTCTGCGCGCCCTGCAGGCGGTGGGCATGACCATCACCACCATCCGGGACGTGACCCCGATTCCGCATAACGGTTGCCGTCCGCCCAAGCGTCGGCGCGTCTGAGTACCGAAGTACTGCTATTTCCCGGCGCCGGACCGCGTAAGACGCGTCCGGCGATCCTGCGTTCGAGGGACATCCATCCGTGATCGAAAGAAACTGGAACGAGCTCACCCGTCCCGAGAAGCCCGTGATCGAGACCGGCGTCGATGCCAGCCGCAAGGCCCGCATCATCGCCGAGCCGCTCGAACGTGGCTTTGGCGTGACGCTGGGCAACAGCCTGCGCCGTGTGCTGCTCTCGTCGCTGCAAGGCGCCGCCGTGACGGCGGTGCAGATCGACGGCGTCGTCCACGAGTTCTCGTCGCTTGAAGGCGTCCGTGAGGACGTCGTCGACATCGTGCTGAACATCAAGCAGATGGCCCTTCGGATGCATTCCGAAGGTCCGAAGCGCATGACCCTGCGCGCGACCGGCCCTGGCGCCGTGACCGCCGGTCAGATCGACGCCGGCGCCGACATCGACATTCTGAACCCCGACCACGTGCTCTGCACCCTGGATGACGGCGCCACCGTGCGCATGGAGTTCACCGTGCAGAACGGCAAGGGCTACGTCCCGGCCGAGCACAACCGTCCGGAAGACGCCCCGATCGGCCTGATCGCCGTCGACAGCCTCTTCTCCCCGGTCAAGCGCGTCGCCTATCGCGTCGAGCCCACCCGCCAGGGCCAGAGCCTCGACTACGACAAGCTGATCATGGAAGTGGAAACCAACGGCGCCGTGTCCCCCGTGGACGCCGTCGCCTATGCGGCCCGCATCCTCCAGGACCAGCTGCAGATCTTCATCACCTTCGAAGAGCCGAAGAAGAAGGTCGAGGGCGAGTCCAAGCCGGAACTGCCGTTCAACCCGGCGCTGCTGAAGAAGGTCGACGAGCTCGAGCTCTCGGTCCGTTCGGCGAACTGCCTGAAGAACGACAACATCGTCTACATCGGCGACCTGATCCAGAAGACCGAGGCGGAAATGCTCCGCACTCCGAACTTCGGCCGCAAGTCGCTGAACGAGATCAAGGAAGTGCTCGCGGGCATGAACCTGCATCTCGGCATGGACGTGCCGAATTGGCCGCCGGAAAACATCGAGGAACTGGCCAAGAAGTTCGAAGACCAGATGTAATCTGGTTTAGCGCCAGCCCCAGGGCCGCTTTCGGGCGGTCCGGGCCCGTCGAAGCCGCACCAGCGGTGGAGGGCTCCGGCGCATCGTGTTGACCCAGGCGGGGAGCAGGCTGGGATTGATCAGGAAGAGGGCGTCCGAAGGGCGCTTCCAACGGGTCCGAGCGGCCCAGGAGTTTTGAAATGCGTCACGGTAAAGCCCACCGCAAGCTTGGTCGTACGACCGCCCACCGCACCGCCATGTTCGCCAACATGGCCGCGAGCCTGATCAAGCACGAGCAGATCGTCACCACCCTGCCGAAGGCCAAGGAACTGCGTCCCGTGGTCGAGAAGCTGATCACCCTGGCCAAGCGCGGCGATCTGCACGCCCGCCGTCAGGCCATCAGCCAGGTCCGCGACGTCGAACAGGTCGGCAAGCTCTTCGCCGTCCTCGGTCCGCGCTACAAGGGCCGCAACGGTGGCTACACCCGCGTCCTGAAGGCCGGCTTCCGCTATGGCGACAACGCCCCGGTCGCCGTGATCGAGTTCGTGGATCGCGATCCGGCTGAAAAGGGCAAGGACTCCGGTCCGGTCCAGGTCTCGGCCTTCGCCGACGAATAAGCCGACAGGCTCGAAGCGTTCAAAGGCCCCGGATGACCTCCGGGGCCTTTTTCGTATCCGGACCGTCACCGCGCTGGGCTAGGCTCGGCGCATGCGCAACCTGCTCACTGCGGTCCTTAGCCTCCTGTTGTTCAGCGTCGCCGGCCTGGCCTGGGCGGGCGAGCGGCCTGTCACGATCCTGATCGGCGTCGACGGCTTCCGCGCTGACTATCTGAACCCCGAGGATGCGCCGAACCTCAGCGCGCTGGCGGCGCGTGGCGCGCGGGCGCAAGGGATGCGGCCCTCGTTTCCATCCCTGACCTTCCCCAACCACTACACCCTGGTCACCGGGCTTAGGCCCGACCATCACGGGGTGGTCGACAATGTGATGGAGGACGCCGATCGCCCGGGGCAGACCTTCACCATGGGCGCCAAGGCGATCTCAGGTGATCCCTTCTGGTGGGATGGCGGCGAGCCCCTGTGGGTGACGGCGGAACGCGCCGGCGTGCGCACCGCCACCATGTTCTGGCCGGGCTCGGACCTGCCGATCCGGGGCGTTCGTCCTTCGGCCTGGCGCCCCTACGACAAGAACGTGCTGGCTTCGGCGCGGGTGGACCAGGTGCTGGCCTGGCTCGCCGCGCCCGAACCGCCGACCTTTCTCACGCTCTATTTCGACGACGTGGACACCGTCGGTCACTATTTCGGGCCGGACAGTTCTGAGCGTCGCGTCGCGACCCGCCGGATCGACACCCAGATCGGCCGCCTGGATGCGGAGCTGCGGGGACGCGGCGTTGATGCGAACCTCGTCGTCGTCGCCGACCACGGCATGGCCGGCGTCTCCCGTGACCGCATCGTCTACCTGGATGATCTGGTCCCGGCCGAGGCGATCCGCGTGGTGACGTTCGGGGCGGGGGCGGGGCTCTATCCCGAGCCCGGCCGCAAACGGCAGGTGGAGGCCGCTCTGCTGGGCCGCCATGACCATATGACCTGCTGGCGAAAGTCCGGCCTGCCCAAGCGAATGCGCTTCGGCGCCCATCCCCGGATCCCGGCCATCGTCTGCCTGGCCGACACCGGCTGGATGCTCTCGACCCACGCCCGCAACGCCCGTTGGCCCATGACCAATCGGGGGGCACACGGCTTTGATCCCTATGACCCGGCCATGGCCGCGGTCTTCGTCGCCGCGGGCCCAGCCTTCAAGCCGGGCGTCGTCCTGCCGGTCTTCGACAATGTGGACGTCTATCCGCTGCTGGCCAGGCTGATTGGCGTGACGCCGCAGCCGAACGACGGAACCCTCGGGCCGCTGGTCCCTGCGCTCGCGCCTTGACATAATTATCAGAAGGCGAAAATATTATATGCAATGAAAACTAATGGAGCCCTCCTGATGGGCCGTCCGACGATCACACCTGGGCTCTGGTATCAGGACCCTCGCGCGGCCATCGCCTGGCTGGAAAAGGCCTTCGGCTTCGAAACCCTGCTGGTGGTCGACGACGGCCAGGGCGGCATGATGCATTCAGAGCTGAAGCTGGAGGGCGGGCTGATCATGGTCATGGGCCCGCCCCGCGCGCCCAGCTTCAGCCCCGTCGCGTTCGGTGGCCGCGCCAGCCAGTCGATCCACGTCCAGCTGACCACCGACCTGGATGCGCACTGCGCCCGGGCCCGCGCTGCAGGGGCCCGCATCGGCCGCGAGCCGGAGACCCAGGCCTATGGGGACCGGGTCTACACCTGCCTCGACCTTGAAGATCATCCCTGGTCCTTCGGCCAGACCCTGACCCAACTGACCGTGGACGAGATGGCCGCCGCCACCGGCCACGCCATCACCACCAGCCTCTAGGACCCCGCCATGCCCACCCTGCGCTCCGCCCTGTTCTACAAGAACCCCAAGGCCGCCATCGCCTGGCTGGAATCGGCGCTCGGCTTCGAGCTCGCCATGCTGCTGGAGGACGCCGAGGGCAATGTCGCCCACTCCCAGCTCACCCTCGGCGATGGGACCATCATGGTCGGCGGCGAATGGTCCGCCTTCCACCAGAGCCCGGCCTCGCTCGGGGGGATCAACAGCCAGACCGTCCATATCCAGATCGACACCGACATCGACGCCCACTGCGCCCGCGCGCATGAGCACGGCGCCCAGATCATCGAGCCGCCGACCACCCAGTTCTATGGCGATCGCACCTATCGCTGCCGCGACCCAGAGGGCCACATCTGGACCATTGGCCAGACCGTCGCCACCGTGAGCCGCGAAGAGGCCGAGGCCGCCACCGGCCTGAAGATCACCGGCTGGCAATGAGCGCGGCCCTCGCCATCGACCGCACCCTGGCGGCCCTGGCCGATCCGCATCGGCGCCAGGTGGTGGACTTGCTGGCCCGTGGCCCGCGTCCGGCCGGGGAGCTGGCGCGCGAGCTCGGCCTGCCGCCGCCGGCCATGAGCCGGCACCTGAAGGCGCTGAAGGCGAGCGGCCTGGTGGACGAGACCCATCCCGAATTCGATGCGCGGGTGCGCATCTACGCCCTGAGGCCGCAGCCGATGATCGACCTGATGCGCTGGTTGGAAGAGGCCGAACGGTTGTGGAGCGAACAGCTCGCGGCCTTCAAGGCCCACATCGAGGGGCAGGCGTGACCTCCAAGGTCTATGTCGCCCTGCGTGTGAAGGCGACGCCCGAGCGCGCCTTCCAGGTGTTCACGGCCGACATCGGCGCCTGGTGGCGGCCCAATGCGCTGTTCCAGACCACGCCGCGCGCGCCTGGCGTCCTGGCCTTTGAGCCGGGGGAGGGCGGTCGCCTGACCGAGACCCTGGCTAATGGCAAGGTGTTCGAGATCGGCAGGATCCTGGCCTGGGAGCCACCGGCGCGCCTGGTGTTCTCCTGGCGCCAGGCGACCTTCCCGGCGGATCTTCTCACAGAGGTTGAGGTTCGCTTCGAGGCGGTGGGGGAGGAGACAAGGGTCAGTGTCGAGCATCGCGGCTTCGACCAGGTTCCAGCCGACCATGTGGCCCGCCATGGCTTCCCCGACCAACTGCTGCTCATGCGCCTGGCCGAATGGTGGCGGGATCTGCTGACGGGAATGGGATCTGGCCTGGCCTAGGCTTGCCCATCCATACCAACTGACCGATTGTCCCTGGGGGGAGACGCCGACATGACCGACCAGCCCGCGCCCAAGGGGCGCAACGCCGCTTTCGGCTTCATCTTCGCCGTGGCGCTGATGAACTCGGTCTCTTTCGGAATCATGATCCCGGTGCTGCCCAACCTGATCAAGAGCTTCACCGGCGGCGACACGGCGGCGGCCTCGAACTGGAACGCGGTGTTCGGCGCGACCTGGGGCCTGATGCAGCTGTTCTGCGGGCCGATCCTGGGCATGATGTCCGACCGGTTCGGCCGTCGGCCCGTGCTGCTGATCTCCCTGGCTGGCCTGGCCATCGACTTCCTGGTCATGGCCTTTGCGCCCAACCTCGCCTGGCTGTTCGTGGGACGGGTGATCAATGGGATCACCGCCGCCAGCTTCTCGACCGCCAACGCCTATGTGGCCGACGTCACCGAGCCGCAGAACCGGGCCAAGACCTTCGGCATCATGGGCTCGGCCTTCTCCTTCGGCTTCCTGGTCGGCCCGGCCTTCGGCGGCGCGCTCGCCGGCATCGACCTTCGACTGCCCTTCCTGGTGGCCGGGGCGATCACGGGCGCCAACCTGCTCTACGGCTTCTTCGTCCTGCCGGAGTCCCTGCCGCCGGAGCGCCGGGTCAGCGCCTTCGACTGGAAGCGCGCCAACCCGATTGGCTCCCTCGGCTTCCTGAAGAACCACGGCCAGCTCCTGGGCCTGGCCGGGGTCGGCTTCCTGTTTCAGCTGGCCCACACCGTGCTGCCGGCGATCTTCGTGCTCTATTCCGGCTACCGCTATGGCTGGAGCCCAGCCACCATCGGCCTGACCATGGCCGCCACCGGGGTGCTGGGCCTGATCGTGCAGCTGGCCCTTGTCGGCCCCGTCGTGTCGCGGATCGGCGAGCGCGGCGCGCTGTTGCTGGGCTGCGCCGCCGGCTGCCTCGGCTTCTTCCTCTACGCGGTCTCGTCGCAGGGCTGGATGTACCTGGCCTCGGCCCCGGTGTTCGCCTTCGCCAACTTCGTCCAGCCGGGCCTGCAAGGGCTGATGACCCGCCGGGTCCAGCCCAACGAACAGGGCCGCCTGCAGGGCGCGAACCAGGGCCTGCAGGGCATCGCCTCGGTCCTGGGGCCGATCATCTACGGCACCATCTTCGCCTGGTCGGTGCACAACGACCGCACCTTGCACATGCCGGGCCTCGCGATCCTGGTGGCTTCCAGCCTGCTCGGCCTGGCCCTGGTGCTGGCGCTCAAGGTCGGACGGCCCGCAGAGGTCGCTGCGGTTGCGGCCTGAGGGGCTTGCAGCCTGAAGGGAACTGTCTAGGATCGTGTCATGGCAGGGATCACGGACAACCGCCGCTAGGCGCTGAAGCAACGTCGCCGCCCGATGGCGCTGCGACATACGTCCACGACTCTGTCTGAGCTCTCCCGATGTCCCTGACCTCCGCCGCGCCCGCCCGTCGCGCCGCCCTTCCGTTTATCGCGGTCACCATCTGTCTCGACGTCGTGTCGCACAGCATGGTGTTCCCTGTGCTGCCCCGCCTGGTCGAGGACCTGGCCGCGCACGACCGCGCCGCCGCCGCCCGTTGGGTGGGGGTGCTGGTCGCCGCCTGGTCCCTGGCCCAGTTCGTGGCCGCCCCCGTGATTGGCATGCTGTCGGACCGGTTCGGGCGCCGGCCGGTGATTCTGATCTCGGTGTTCGGCCTGGCGTTCGACATGGTGGTCATGGCGCTCGCCCCCAGCATCGGCTGGCTCTTGGTCGGCCGCATCCTCTGCGGCCTGACGGCGGGGGCCCAGGCCGCGGCCATGGCCTATGTGGCCGACATAACCCCGCCGGATGAACGGGCCGGCTCCTATGGCTGGCTGAACGCCGCGGCCTGGACCGGCGTCATCCTGGGTCCGGCCCTGGGCGGCCTGTTGGGCGGGATTGATCCGCGGGCGCCCTTCTGGGCCGGAGCGGTCTGCGCCCTGCTGAACGGCCTCTACGGCGTCTTCGTCCTGCCGGAATCCCTGCCGCGGGAGCGCCGCGCGCCCTTGAGCCTGCGCCGGGCCAATCCGGTGGCGGCGATGGGCCTGTTGACCCGGCCGGGCCTGCCGGTCCTGGCCGCCGTCCTGCTGCTGCTGTGGTTCGCGGCGCACGCCATGTACGGCGTCTTCGTCCTCTACACCGCCCAGCGCTACGGCTGGTCGCCCCTGACCCTGGGCGTCTTCTGGAGCGTGCTGGCGGCCATCAACATTGTCGTTCAGAGCCAGCTGGCCGGCCGCATCGCCAAGCGCTGGGGCGAGCGGCGCGCCGTCATCGTCGGCCTGGCGGCCCAGACGGTGGGCTTCCTGGCCGCCGGCTTGGCGCCCGTGGGCTGGATGTTCTGGATCGCCAACCTGCCCATCGCCTTCGGCAATATCGCCGGTCCCGCCCTGCAGACCCTGATGACCGAGCGCGTCGATCCGGACGAGCAGGGCCGGCTGCAGGGCGCCAACGGGGCCATCGGCAGCCTGTCGGGCCTCTTCGGCCCCATCGCCTTCACCCAGGTCTTCGCCTGGGCCATCGGCCTTGGCCATTCGCCGGCCTGGTCGGGGATCACCATGGTGTTCGGCGGGGTGCTGAGCGGCATCGCCGTGCTCTTGACCTGGCGCGGGGTTCCGAAGGCCGCCCCAAAGCCCTAAATCCTCGCCATCTTTGCGCCTGAAACCTCGTCAGAGTCCGTAAGCTCATGCCGTCTGGAGACTCCATGCGCGCCCTTCGCGTCCTGATCCCCGTCCTGGCCCTGTTGGGGGCCTGTTCCGACCCGCTGTCCAAGTCCAGCGCCCAGATCCCGCCGCTCGCCCAGCCCACCCGGGCCGCCCCCGGCGACGCCGCCACCATGAAGGTGTCCTTCGCCCCCGTGGTGAAGAAGGCCGCCCCCGCCGTGGTCAACATCTCGGCCAAGCGCGTGGTCCGCGCTCAGGTGGACCCCTTCTGGCAGTTCTTCGGTATGGGCGCTCCGCGCGAGCGGGTAGAGGGCTCCCTGGGCTCGGGCGTCATCGTCCGCGCCGACGGGGTCATCGTCACCAACAACCACGTGGTCGAGAACGGCCAGGAGATCACCGTCGGTCTCAATGACCGCCGCGAATTCCCCGCCAAGGTGCTGCTGGCCGATCCGCGCACCGACCTGGCGGTCCTGAAGATCGACGTCGGCGCCGAACGCCTGCCCACCCTGGCCATCGACGATTCCGGCGAGGCCCAGGTCGGCGACCTGGTGCTGGCCATCGGCGACCCCTTTGGCGTCGGCCAGACCGTGACCAACGGCATCATCTCGGCCCTCAATCGTTCGACCGATCCGAACGGCGACGCCGGCAACGCCTATATCCAGACCGACGCGGCCATCAATCCGGGAAATTCCGGCGGCGCCCTCGTGGACATGGACGGCGACCTGATCGGGGTGAACTCCTTCATCCTGTCGCGGTCGGGCTCCTCGGCCGGGGTCGGCTTCGCCATCCCCGCGGCCATGGTCCGGCGCATTGTCGAGACGGCGGCCGGCGGCGGCCATGCCCTGGTCCGCCCCTGGCTCGGCGCCCGCACCCAGACCGTCACCCCGGACATCGCTCGCAGCCTCGGCCTCGCCGCGCCCCAGGGCGCGCTCGTCGCCGACATCTGGCCGAACGGCCCGGCCCAGCGCGCTGGCCTGCGCCAGGGCGACGTGATCCTGAGCGTGGATGGCAAGCCCGCCGTCGACGCCGCCGCCATCAGCTACGCCGTCGGCTCCGCGCGTCCGGGCCAGGTGCTGAAGCTGGGCGTGCGCCGCGACAACGGCGCTGAACAGACCCTGTCCCTGCGGGCCGAGCCGCCGCCGGCCACGCCGGCTCGGGACGAACGCCTGCTCTCCGGCCGCAACCCCTTCGACGGCGCGACCGTGGTCAATGTCTCGCCGGCCGTGGCTGACGAGCTGGGTATCGACGCCTTCGCCGCCCGCGGCGTCATGGTGCTGAAGATTGGCCGGGGCTTCGCCATGAACGCCGGCCTGCGGCCCGGCGACGTGATCAAGCGCGTCAACGGCCGCGACATCGGCACGGTGGGCGAACTGGCCGGCGTGCTGGGGCAGGGCGGCGGCGCCTGGCAGGTGACGATTATCCGCGACGGCCAGGAGATCACCGGCAACTTCCGCACCTGACGCCTGGGGCGGGGACCTGCTAAACCCGCCCCATGGCCGACCTCTTCGAAGCCGCCGGGCTGACCCCGCACGCGCCGTCGCCGCTGGCTGAACGCCTGCGCCCCCAGACCCTCGCCGAGGTGGTGGGCCAGGATCACCTGCTCGGTCCCGACGGCGCCATCGGCCGCATGGCCCAGGCGCGGCGCCTGTCCTCCATGATCCTCTGGGGGCCGCCGGGCACCGGCAAGACCACCATCGCTCGCCTGCTGGCCAAGGCGGCGGGCTATGAGTTCATGCAGCTCTCGGCGGTCTTTTCCGGCGTCGCCGACCTGAAGAAGGCCTTCGAACAGGCCCGCGCCCGTCGCGCCGCCGGCCAGTCGACCCTGCTGTTTGTCGACGAGATCCACCGCTTCAACCGCGCCCAGCAGGACGGCTTCCTGCCCTTCGTGGAGGAGGGGATCGTCACCCTGGTGGGCGCAACCACCGAGAACCCGTCCTTCGAACTGAACGGGGCGCTCCTGTCCCGCTGCCAGGTCTTTGTCCTCAAGCGCCTGGACGAAGACGCCCTGACCAGTCTGCTGGCCAAGGCCGAAGCCGCCGAGGGGCGCGCCCTGCCGCTGGACGCGAACGCCCGCCACGCCCTGGTGGCCCTGGCCGACGGCGATGGCCGCTACCTGCTGACCCTGGCCGAGACCCTGTTCAACATCGGCTCGGCCAAGCCCCTGGACACCAAGGAGCTGGGCCAGGTCCTGCAGAAGCGCAGCCCAGCCTACGACAAGGATCGCGAGGGCCACTACAACCTGATCTCGGCCCTGCATAAGTCGATCCGCGGCTCGGACCCCGACGCCGCGCTCTATTGGCTTTGCCGCATGCTGGACGGGGGCGAGGACCCGCTGTTCATCGCTCGTCGCCTGATCCGCGCCGCCGCCGAGGACATCGGCGAGGCTGATCCCATGGCCCTGGTGCTCGCCAACGCCGCCAAGGACACCTACGACTTCCTGGGCAGCCCCGAGGGCGAGATCGCGCTCGCGCAGCTGGTCGTCCACCTGGCCGCCGCGCCCAAGTCCAACGCCGTCTATGTGGCCTACAAGGCGGCGATGAAGGCGGCCAGGGAGACCGGGTCGCTCAGCCCGCCGGCCCATATCCTCAACGCGCCGACCCGGCTGATGAAGGATCTCGGCTACGGCAAGGGCTACGCCTACGACCACGACGCCCCCGAGGGCTTCTCCGGCCAGAACTATTTCCCGGACGGCATGGGCCGGAAAAAGTTCTATGATCCCAAGGGCGACGGTGTGGAAGCTCGCATCAAGGATCGCCTCGACCGCTGGGCCGAGCTGCGCGAGCGGCGGGGTCGCTGAGCTCCAAGACCATTGTTATCACGCCCACTTTGAGCCTAGCCTTCCCCTGACATAGTCCTGGGGAGGAGCTGTCATGACCGAAGCGGTCGAGACGAGGGGCCCCCGCGCCCCCTGGTGGTTCTGGCTTGTCGCCGCCTTGTCGGCGGCCTGGAATGCGTTTGGCGCCTACGACTACACAATGACCCAGCTGAAGGGGGACGCCTACCTGCAGGCGGCCGGCATGCGGCCTGACCAGATCGCCTACTTCCACAGCATGCCCACTTGGACCACCGCCGTATGGGCCCTGGGCGTCTGGGGCGCCGTCGCTGGTTCGGGTCTGCTCTTCGCCCGGTCGCGCTGGGCCCTGCACGCGTTCACCGCCTCGCTGGCTGGGCTGGTCCTCTCCTTGGTCTACACGCACCTCATGTCCAAGGGCGGCGAGATCATGGGGCAGACGGGCGTGATCATGAACGCCGTAATCCTCGCCGGCTGCCTGATTTTTGTCTGGTACGCCGCCAGGGTGACGAAGCAGGGGCTCCTCCGCTAAATGGCGGCGTGAAGAAGCCTCTCAAGCCCGTCCAACTCTCGGCCGACGAGATCGCCCTGGTCCGCAGCCTGGTGATCTATGAGGACCCGCACATCCTGGCCCTGGCCAAGCCCGCAGGTCTGTCCAGCCAGGGCGGGCGGGGGCAGGTGAACACCCTGGACGAACTGCTCTGGGCGTTTGCAAAGCCGGGCAAGGCGCGTCCGCGCCTGATCCATCGCCTGGACCGCGACACCTCCGGCGTGATCCTCACCGCCAAGACCCAGCCCGCCGCAAGTTTCCTCGGCAAGGCCATGATGGCGCGGAAGTTTTCCAAGACCTACCAGGCCATCATCACGCCCTCGGCCCCTGAACCGCCGGTCGGCAGGATCGACGTCCCTCTACGTCGGGAGGAGCAGGGCCGCGAGGCCTATATGCGCGTCTGCGCGCCGGACCATCCGGACGCCGAGGCCGCCCTGTCGCGGTACCGCACCTTGAAGTCCGCCCCCGGCTGCGCCCTGGTCGAGCTGTCGCCGGAGACCGGCCGCATGCACCAGCTGCGCGTCCACCTGGCCCACATCGGTCGCCCCATCGCCGGCGACGTCCGCTACGGCGGGGCGCTGGCGGTCTCGGGCCAGCCCATCCCCCGCCTGATGCTCCACGCCATCGCCCTGGAATTCCCCCACCCTGAGGGTGGCCGGAAGCGCCTCGAAGCGCCGTTGCCCGCGGACATGGCCGGGCTGGTGGAAAAGCTGGGGCTCATCTGAACCCTCGCCCGCCCCACACCCCGTCATCCTCCGGTCGCCCGAAAGGGCGATCCGGGGGACCCAATCGGCCTATCCGGTCCTGCAACTCAGCTTGGGTCCCCCGGATCCTTGCTCGCGCAAGGCCCGGAGGATGACGTGGGTGAGAAGGGTGTGAGGACGTAAGACGCCCAGGCCTTTGCGGATCGCGGGTCCCGGCGCATAAGGGCGCATGGACAAGTATCTGCTGGTGGCCGTCGGCGGGGCGACAGGCGCGATGGCGCGCTACGCCCTGGGCGGACAGGCCCTGCGTTGGTTCGGCTCCGGCTGGCCCTATGGCACCTTCGCCGCCAACCTGATCGGCGGGCTCTGCATGGGCCTCCTGGCCGGCGTGCTGGCGCTGAAGGGCGGGGCCGACCAGGAACGTTGGCGCCTGTTGCTGGGCGTCGGTGTTCTGGGGGGCTTCACCACCTTCTCGGCCTTCTCGCTGGAGACGGCCCTGATGATCGAGCGCAAGGCCTGGGCCAACGCCTTCGCCTACGCCACCGCTTCGGTGGTCCTGTCCATCGGCGCCCTGTTCGTGGGCCTCATCCTGGCGCGCAAGGTGTTCGCATGAAGGAAGTCCGTACCCTCTACGTGGATTCCGGCGAGGACGGCGTCCGCCTGGACCGCTGGTTCAAGCGCCGCTGGCCGCACCTGTCCCACATCCAGATCCAGAAGCTCACCCGCTCGGGCCAGATCCGCGTCGACGGCGGCCGGGTGAAGTCCGACACCCGGCTGGCCGCCGGCGCCCAGGTGCGCGTGCCGCCCCTGCCGGACGCGCCGCCCAAGGGCGAGGGCGCGCCGAAACCCGGTCTCAATTCCCGCGACGTCGCCTATGCCCGCTCGCTGGTGCTCTATGAGGACGACGAGGTCCTGGCCCTGAACAAGCCCAGCGGCCTGGCCGTTCAGGGCGGCACCAAGACCACCAAGCATATCGACCGGCTGTTGTCGGCCTGGGGCGAGGGGTTGGAGCGCCCGCGCCTGGTCCACCGCCTGGACCGCGACACCTCCGGCGTTCTGGTGCTGGGCAAGACCCCCGGCGCGGCGGCCAAGCTCGCGGGCGCCTTCGCCCGCCGTAAGGCGCAGAAGACCTACTGGGCCCTGGTGCTCGGCCACCCCAAGCCGTCCGAGGGCGTGCTGGAGCTGCCCCTGGTGAAGAAGGGCGTCGGCGACCGCGAGATGGTGGTGCCGGCCGAGCCCAAGGACCCGGACGCCGAGCCCGCCCAGACCGAGTTCGTCATGCTCTCCACCGCCGGCCGTAAGGTCGCCTGGATGGCGCTGCGCCCGCACACCGGCCGGACCCACCAGCTGCGGGCCCACATGCTGGCCATGGGCCACCCGATCCTGGGCGACCCGAAATACGCCACCGACCCCTCGCGGGAGATCTCGGGCGACCTGAAGCTGCAGCTGCATGCGCGGCGCCTGGAGATCCCGCATCCCAGCCGCGGGACGCTGATCATCGAGGCCCCGCTCAGCCCTGAAATGAAGGCCGGCTTCGCCCGCTTCGGCTTCGAGGAACATGAAGCCGATCCCGAGCCCTTCGGCCGCAAGCGGCGCTAGGGGTCAGGTCAGGCCCGTCAGAAGCCTGGCCCCAGCACTGTCGGGAAAGACCGTGGTGTCCAGCACCGCGCGCTCCAGACCGAATTGGTCGGCCAGGACGCCCTTGAACAGGCTGCGCATGTCGAGGGTGGGGGCGAGGTCACGGTTCTCGAACAGGGCGGCGGTCCTGAGCCCCGGCCAGTCGCCGATGATCCCGCCGCCCTTGAGGCCGCCGCCCAGCACCAGGGCGGTCGAGGCTGTGCCGTGGTCCGTTCCGCCGGTGCCGTTGATCCGGGCCGTGCGGCCGAACTCGGTGACCACCACCACCACCGTGTCGCGCCAGTCCTCCGCCAGCCCCTCGTGCAGCCCGTCCAGCAGGGCGTCCAACCCGGCCAGCCTGGGGGCCAGCTGAGCCGGCTGGTTGGCATGGGTGTCGAAACCATCCAGGCTGAGGGCGACGATGCGCGGTCCACCGGCCTCGCGCATCAGGCCGGCGGTGGTCTGACCCAGTCGGCGCGCGCTCTCCACCCCGGCCTTGGCCCCGCCGCCGGGGGATGTGGGCGCCATCGCCTCGTCGGCCATCGCGGCCCGGGCCATGTCCTCGGTGGCCAGTCCCTGGGCTAGGGCGGGCCCCAACAGCGGGTCATCCTTGTAGAGATCCTGCAGCAGGGTCGGCAGGCGCGCGGTGCTGTCCACCGCGAAGCCTGGCGTCCAGGAGGCGGCCGGCGCCGGCCCCCGCAGGACCAGGGGCGCCGTCGGCCCCACGGACAGCGCGCTGACCGGCGCGCGAGCGGCCAGCACCCCCACGGCCCGGTTCAGCCAGCCCGAGACGGTCCCGTAGACGACGGCGCCGCCGCTCTCCAGAACGTCCTGGGCCTCGAAGTGTGACCGGGCGCGGTCGGGCGTCGCCACCGCCGGGACCAGGCGCGCCTGGCCTGATCGGGCCAGGGCGTGGACGCTCGCCAGGGCCGGGTGCAGGGCGAAACGGTCGTCGAGCTTCAGGGCCGTGGACTCGAAGCCAAACGCCCCGCGCAGGGCGGCGTAGTCCGGATCGCCCACCGGCGGGGCCAGGGACAGGCCGTCGAGGCCGCCCCGGCAGATGACCATCACCAGCTTGCGTCGATCCGCTGCCGCCAGGGCGGGAAGGGCGGCGAAGTGCAGGGACAGGCCGAAGCCGGCGGCCAGGACGGTGCGGCGGGACGGGGTCATCGGCGTTGGAACTCCGGGGACATGAGCAGAAGGGCGAAGCCCTCCGCCCGACTTTCGGCGCGGGCGATGGCCGTCGCTGTTTGGGGACGTAGGCGCCCGCCCAGGGCCTGGGCGGCCAGGTCTCCCGGATCGCGATCCGCGGTGGCGCGGGCGGCGAAGGCGTGGGCCCAGGCCATCCGCTTGACCACAGCGTCCGGGGCCGCCCAGACCGCGGCGTCTTCCGGCCACCCCTTGGGCGAGGGCGCGCCAAAGGGCTTCTGGCCCAGGCCGTTCAGCACCGGGGCGAGGACGGTGACGTCGCGGGGCGCGCCGCCGGCCGCCCGCCAGCTGGAGATCAGGAACTCATACGGCGTCTTGAACTTGGCCGGGGTGGCGTCCCAGGCCTCAGGACTGTCGACCAGGGTTGCGGCCACAGCGGCCAGGTCCCCGCCGCTCGCCATCCAGGTCCGCTCCAGGCGCTCGGTCAGGGTAGGGGGCGGGGTGTCGGAGACGAAATGCCGGGCGATCTTGCCGCAGACAAAACGCGCCGTCTGAGGCCTGGCGGCCAGATCGCTGAGGATGGCGGCCACCTGGTCGCGGCCGCCCGCCGCATAGCGGACGCCCATCACGGTCCGGGGCCCGGGTTCGTGGGCCATTTCGCGGAACACCGCCTCGCCCAGCTGGTCGCCGTCCCGCTCGCCGCCCACCGACAGGCCGGTGAGCGCCCGGGCGAACTCGGTCACGTCGGCCTGGCTGTAGCCACCCTCAACGCCCACGGTGTGCAGTTCGAGAATCTCGCGGGCCAGGTTCTCATTAAGGCCCCTGGGGCGGTTGGGTTTTTGGGCCCCGACCCCGCGCCTGCGTCCGCCAAGATACTGCGCGGCCCGGCTGCCGGGACCGATCGAGCTGGCCTGGTCCAGATAGAGCAGCATGGCCGGGTGGGTTTCCGCCGCCCCCAGCAGGTCGGCGAAACGGCCAAAGATGTTGGGCCGGATGGCCTCCTCCTCAAAGGGGCCGACCAGGGGCGCGGTCGCCGCCTTGGCGGCGCTGACGGTGAAGTGGTTGGCCCAGAACAGGGTCCAACGCTCCCGGAACCCGGCTTCGGTCAAGGCGGCCAGTCGTGCACGGGCCGCGAAGTCACCCCCCGTCTCCTGGCGCAACAGCTTCTGGACCTGCTGGACCGGATCCGCGGCCTCGGCGTCGCCCGCCTGTTTGGCCTGCCGCCGCTGCCGCCCCAGGTCCCGATAGGCGATGATCCGCGCCTGGGTGGCGTCGGCCCGGGGCTGGGGCTGGTCAGCGCCCTCGCGCCGGATCTGGGCCTTGAGGAAACCGCGGGGATCGCTGCGGGCGGCGGCGATCTCGCCCGGCCGGGCGCCCAATCCGAACCGTGTCGCCGCGATCGCAGCCTCCAGGTCCCGGTCCGCCATCAATCGGCTCCTTGCGAATTTTCCGCCCAGCCCTCATTTGCACGGGCCGTTGGATGAGTTCCGTCGGGAGTTTGGAGAAAAGATGGCCAAGGGGTTCAAGGAGCCGGGCGAGAAGCCCCGCCGCTTCTACAAGACCGTCGAGGTCCGCGCCTGCGACGACGGCTTCGAGGTCACCCTGGACGGTCGCGTCCTGCGCTCGCCGCGCGGCGGCAAGCTGATGGCGCCGACCCGCGCCATCGCGGAGATGTGCGCTGAGGAGTGGGCGGGCCAGGGCGAGCATATCGAGATGGCGGCCATGCACGTCACCCGCCTGGCCTTCACCGCCGTCGAGGCGATCCCGCCGGCCCGGGAGGCGGTCGCCGACCAGATCGCTCAGTACGCCGGCTCGGACCTGCTCTGCTATTTCGCCGACAGCCCCGCCGCCCTGGTCGAACGGCATGAAAATCACTGGGGACCGATGCTGGACCGCGCCCGCGAGGAGATCGGCCTGGTCTTCCTGCGCACCTCGGGCATCCAGCATCAGGAGCAGCCGGCCGAGACCCTGGCCCGAGTGAAGTCTCTGGCCCTGGAGCTCAATGATTTCGAACTGGCGGGCCTGGCCTTCGGCGCCCCGCTCCTGGGCTCCACGGTGCTCGCCTTCGCCCTGCAGCGCGGCTGGATCAGCGGCGACCAGGCCATGGAGCTCTCGCGCCTGGACGAGACCTTCCAGGAGGAACAGTGGGGCGTCGACGAAGAAGCCGCCGAACGCGCCGCCAACCTCAAGCTCGAGGCGCGCATGCTGGAGCGGTGGTTCAAGGCGCTGAAGTAAACCCGCGCCCCGCCGTCATCCCATCATCCGCTCATCCCGGCGAATGCCGGGATCCAGGTCGTAAAGCGCCGCACATGAAAAAGGCCCCGCGAGCGCCGTTTCCGGACCCGTGGAGCCTTTTCATCTGGACCCCGGCAATCGTCGGGGTGAGCGGGTGTTAGCCTACCCCTTCGCCGCGTCCAGCTTGTCCTGGGTGCGCAGGTCGAAGTCGCTGGCGTCGTGGCGTTCGCGCAGCTGGCTGGCCGGGTCGCCCTGGGCGCGGTTGACCATGCGGCCGCGCCTCACGCCCGGACGCTCGGCCAGTTCGTCGGTCCAGCGGATGACGTTCTTGTATTCGTGCACCTGCAGGAACTCGCCGCCCTCATAGAGCAGGCCCTTGGACATGCCGCCGTACCAGGGCCAGATGGCCATGTCGGCGATGGTGTACTCGTCGCCGGCCACATAGCGGTTGTTGGCCAGCTGGCGGTCCAGCACATCCATCTGGCGCTTCACCTCCATGGCGTAGCGGTCGATGGCGTATTCGATCTTGAGCGGGGCATAGGCGTAGAAGTGGCCGAACCCGCCGCCCAGGAAGGGCGCCGAGCCCACCTGCCAGAACAGCCAGGACATCACCTCGGCCCGCTGCGCCGGGTCGGTGGGCAGGAAGGCGCCGAACTTCTCGGCCAGGTGCACCAGGATCGCGCCGGATTCGAAGATGCGGATCGGCTTGGGTCCGCTGTGGTCGACCATGGCCGGGATCTTGGAGTTGGGATTGGCGTCCACAAACCCGCTGGAGAACTGCTCGCCCGCGCCGATGTTGACGAGCCAGGCGTCGTATTCCGCGCCCGTGTGGCCGAGCTGGAGCAGTTCCTCCAGCATGATGGTCACCTTCACCCCGTTGGGCGTGCCCAGGGAGTAGAGCTGCAGCGGGTGCTTGCCCACCGGCAGGTCCTTGTCGTGGGTCGGCCCGGCGATAGGTCGGTTGATGTTGGCGAAGCGGCCGCCGCTCTCCTTGTTCCAGGTCCAGACCTTGGGCGGGGTGTAGGTGGCGTCGGCCATAGGCGTTCCTCCGGGGCGTGTCTCTGATGTTTGGTGAAAAGCATGTGGGGCGGGGAGGGGAGCTTGGCTAGCCCAAAATCCGCGCCTCCGGTGACGTCCCGTGAACTTGCCACCCCTGCCAAGCCCGACTACGGCTTGCGTTTCGCGAGTGAGTTCAAGGGAGCCCGAGGCGTGAAGCATATTCTCGAAGAGCTGGAACGGCGCAGGGGCGAGGCCCGCGCGGGCGGCGGCGAACGCCGGATCGCCAACCAGCACGCCAAGGGCAAGCTGACCGCGCGCGAGCGCCTGGACCTGCTGCTCGATGAAGGCTCCTTCGAAGAGTTCGACATGTTCGTCGAGCACCGCGCCGTGGACTTCGGTATGGCCGAGCAAAAGGTGCCAGGTGACGGCGTCGTCACCGGCTGGGGCACCATCAACGGCCGTGTGGTCTTCGTCTTCTCCAAGGATTTCACGGTCTTCGGCGGGTCTCTTTCCAACGCCCACGCCCAGAAGATCGTCAAGGTGCAGCAGCAGGCCCTGAAGGTCGGCGCCCCGATCATCGGCCTCTTCGACGCCGGCGGCGCGCGCATCCAGGAGGGCGTGGACGGCCTGGCCGGCTATGCCGACATCTTCCTGCAGAACACCCTGGCCTCGGGCGTAATTCCGCAGATCAGCGTGATCATGGGCCCCTGCGCCGGCGGCGACGTCTATTCGCCGGCCATCACCGACTTCATCTTCATGGTGAAGGACACCTCGTACATGTACGTGACGGGTCCGGACGTAGTGAAGACCGTCACCCACGAGGAAGTCACCCACGAGGAATTGGGCGGCTACCGCGTCCACGCCATGAAGTCCGGCGTCGCCGACGGCGCCTTCGAGAACGACCTGGAAGCCCTGACCCAGGTCCGCCGCCTGATCGACTTCCTGCCGCTCAACAACCGCGAGAAGCCGCCGGTCCGCGAAACCTACGACGACGCGAACCGCGACGAGCCCAGCCTCGACACCCTGGTCCCGGCCAATCCGAACAAGCCCTACGACATGAAGGAACTGATCCTGAAGGTCGTGGACGAGGCCGACTTCTTCGAGGTCTCTCCGGATTTCGCCAAGAACATCATCGTCGGCTTCGGCCGGGTGGACGGCCAGACCGTCGGCATCGTCGCCAACCAGCCCCAGGTGCTGGCCGGCGTGCTCGACATCGATTCGTCGCGCAAGGCGGCCCGCTTCGTGCGCTTCTGCGACGCCTTCGAGATCCCGCTGGTGACCTTCGTCGACGTGCCCGGCTTCATGCCCGGCACCAAGCAGGAGCAGGGCGGCCTGATCCGCCATGGCGCGAAGTTGCTGTTCGCCTACGCCGAGGCCACCGTGCCGAAGGTGACCGTCATCACCCGCAAGGCCTATGGCGGCGCCTATGACGTCATGAGCTCCAAGCACCTGCGCGGCGACATGAACTACGCCTGGCCCTCGGCGGAAATCGCCGTCATGGGCGCCAAGGGCGCGGTGGAGATCATCTTCCGCTCCGAGATCGGCGACGTCGCGGCCATCGCCGCCCGCGAGGCCGAGTACAAGGACCGCTTCGCCAACCCGTTCGTGGCCGCCAGCCGCGGCTTCATCGACGATGTGATCATGCCCCACGGCACCCGCCGCCGCATCGCCCGGGCGCTGAAGAACCTGCGGTCAAAACAACTGACCAACCCCTGGAAGAAGCACGACAACATCCCGCTCTAGGGATGGTGTTCTGAACTTGCGGACTTCGCCCCGGCCTCTGGACCGGCGCGAAGTCCTCTGGTCTGGTCCTCCGCATAAGGGAGGACCGACATGGCCGATACGCTTTCCACCTACTCAAGCGCCCGCGATATGGCCGCCGACCTGGCCGCCAGGCAGGTCAGCTCGGTGGAGTTGGTCAACGCCGCCATCGCCCGCATCGAAAAGTTCGACGGCGCCCTGAACGCCGTGGTGGTGCGCGACTTCGACCGCGCGCTCGCCGCCGCCCGCGCCGCTGACGCCCGGCTGGCCCGGGGGGAGAAGGCGCCTCTGTTGGGCGTGCCGATCACGGTCAAGGAAGCCCACAATGTCGAGGGCCTGCCCACCACCTGGGGCTCGCCGGCGTTCGGCCAATGGATCGCGCCGGAAGACTCTGTCGGTGTCGCGCGGCTGAAGGCGGCCGGGGCGGTGATCCTGGGCAAGACCAATGTGCCGCCCTTCCTGGCCGACTGGCAGAGCACCAACCCGATCTACGGCCGCACCGTGAACCCCTGGGATAACAGCCGCAGCCCTGGCGGCTCGTCCGGCGGCTCGGCGGCGGCCCTGGCGGCCGGCTATGTACCGCTGGAGTTCGGCTCAGACATCGGCGGCTCGATCCGCATTCCCTCCGCCTTTTGCGGCACTTACGGCCATAAGCCGACCTTCGACCTGATCCCCCCGCGCGGCCATGCCCCGCCGGGAACCGACGGCGACGGCGTGCCCCTGAACGTCGTCGGCCCCATGGCCCGCACCGCCGGCGACCTGGGTCTCGGCTTGAGCGTGCTCGCCGGCCCGGCCGGCGACATGGCCAGGGGTTATCGCCTCGACCTGCCGGCCCCGCGCCATGCCAACCTCGCCGACTATCGCGTCCTCATCATCGACCGCCATCCGCTCGCCGGCCTGGACGAGGCTGTCGCCGGACCTTTGCGCAAGCTGGCGACCGATCTCGACGACCTCGGCTGCGAGGTCAGCTTCGAGACCGATCTGCTGCCCGACCTCGCCGCCGCCCACGGCCTCTATATGCGGCTGCTCAACAGCGTGATGTCGCGGGGCGCCCCGCCCTCGGACCAGGCGATCTCGGCCCACGCCTTCATGGACCTGCTGGACGCCCAGGTCGCGGTGCGCCGCCAGTGGGCGGCCCTGTTCGAACGCTTTGACGTGGTCCTGGCCCCCGTCTTCGGCCTGCCGGCCTTCCCGCACGAGGACAATCCCGACAACCGCGCCCGCATCCTGGCGGTGAACGGCCAGCCCGCGCCGTACTTCGCCCAGATCGCCTGGCCGGGCATGGCCACCTTCGCCAACCTGCCGGCCACCGCCGCCCCCATGGGCCGCACGGCGGAGGGCCTGCCGGTCGGCGTGCAGATCATCGGCGGCCACCTGGAGGACCGCAACACCATCGCCTTCGCCGGCCTGATGGAGCGCGAATTCGGCGGCTTCCAGGCCCCGCCGGGCTACTAGGGGCAACCTGCGCCACAGGAACCCGATCGGGCCCGGCCCTGTTCAGAGCAGCATCCAATCCTCATTCAGGGAGATGCGAACATGGCCGACCGATGGAACCTGGACCGCGACGAACGCCGCTTCGGTGGCTGGCGTGACGACGATCGCGACCTGCATGACGGTCGCCCGCACCGCGATCGCGAGGACCGCAGCTTCGAGCCCCGCCGGCCGGTGTTCGGCGAGCGCGAGACGGGCGCCACCTATACCGGCCCCCGCTACGGCGCCGGCGGCTATTCCGGCTATGTCGGCGACGGCCGCCGCCTGGGCGCGCCCGACTATGCGCGCACCTATCAGGGCCGTGGCTCGGGCGAGTATGGCCCCGACTATAGCGTCTACGGCTATGACCGGATGAACCCCGCCCAGGATCACCGCGGCTATGGTGGCCAGACCTCTGCGCAGCAGTTCCGTCGCGGGCCCTTCGAGCGGGCCTCTGACGAGCTGGCCAGCTGGTTCGGCGACCGCAGCGCCGAGCGGCGGCGGGAAGAGGACTATGGCGGCGCGCTCAGCCATCGCGGCCGGGGGCCCCAGGGCTATCGTCGCACCGACGCCCGGATCAGCGAGGACGCCCACGACCGGCTCACCGATGATCCGCGGGTCGACGCCACCAACATCCAGGTCTCGGTGAAGGATGGCGAGGTCACCCTGACCGGCACGGTGGCCGACCGCGCCGCCAAGCACCGGGCGGAGCACTGCGTCGAGGACATCCCCGGCGTCGGCCATGTCCAGAACAACCTGCGCGTCGATCCCGACCAGGCCCGCCGCGCCACCCCGCTAGGCGAGAACCCCATCCTCGACGCCCAGGCCCGCGGGGACGAGTAGCCCGACAAGCGCCTCCCCCAGAGGGGGCGCAACTCCGTATTGCGTTGAATCAAGGCGTCCCGTCCCTTGTCCTCCAACCTTTGGGGGAAACGGGGCCGCATGGACAACCTGATACCTGAGCTGATGCTATCCACCGCCGTGGTCTCGGCCACGGTGGTGATCCACCTGATCGGCCTCGATATCCTCCAGATCCTCACCGGCTGGCACCTGGAGCGGTTCACCACCTGGATCCACCTGGACCGGATGATCGTGCCGCTGGGGATCGTGCTCGGCCTGTTCGTGATCCACGGCTTCGAGATCTGGATCTACGCCCTGACCTACTGGAAGATGGGTCTGCTGCCGACCCTGGAGCAGAGCCTCTACTTCTCCACCAGCGCCTATTCGACCCTGGGCGAGACGGGCGCGATCCTGCCCATCCCCTGGCGCATCGTCGGCGTGCTCGAGGGGATCAACGGCATGCTGCTGATCGGCTGGTCCACCGCCTTCCTATTCCAGGTGCTCTCACACCTGGGCTGGGAAGGCGAGGAGGCTCACCCGCTGCCCAAGGGCGCCATCGCCCGGCCGTCGCCGCGGTCCAGGGGATCGGGCAGCGCCTCGCCCCAGGGCACGAAGGACAGCGACACCGAGTTGATGCAGTAGCGCAGCCGGGTCGGCGGCGGGCCGTCCGGGAACACGTGGCCCTGGTGGCTGCCACAGCGGGCGCAGCGGGTCTCGATGCGGATCATGCCGTAGCTGGTGTCACGCACCCCGATCACATGCGCCTCGTCGATCGGCGCCCAGAAGCTCGGCCAGCCGGTGCCGCTCTCGAACTTGGTCTTGGCCTGGAACAGGGGCAGGCCGCACAGGCGGCAGCAATAGACCCCGTCCTCCTTGTTGTTCAAAAGCCCGCCGCAGAACGGCGCCTCGGTGCCGTGGCGCAGCAGCACCTCGGCTTCTTCCCGAGACAGATCAGATTCCAGGCGCTTGCGTTCCGCTGCGTCGGGCGGCGAGAGATCAAATCCGGAAGGGGAGGTCGCTGGCTTGTCCATGGGGTCCACTCTAAGGTTCCACGTTCTGTTACGAAAGCGCGTCGTCAAAGGTTACGTTTCATCGCCGCCTGCGTTCGCCGCCGCCCATAAGAGACCAAGTCGAGGCCCATGTTCTCCAAAATCCTGATCGCCAACCGCGGCGAGATCGCGGTCCGCATCATCAAGACCTGCCGCCGGCTGGGGATCGCCACCGTGGTGGTCTATTCCGAAGCCGACGCCGATTCGATGGCCGTGGAGATGGCGGACGAGACGGTGTTCATCGGCGGCGCGCCGGCCTCTGAGTCGTACCTGGTCGCCGACAAGATCGTCGCCGCCTGCCGCCAGACCGGCGCTGAGGCCGTCCACCCGGGCTTCGGCTTCCTGTCGGAGAACGCCGGCTTCGCCAAGCGGCTGGCCGCCGAGGGCATCGTCTTCATCGGTCCGAACCCCGGCGCCATCGAGGCGATGGGCGACAAGATCGAATCCAAGAAGTTCGCGGCCAAGGCCAATGTCTCGGTGGTGCCGGGCCATGTGGGCGAGATCGACGACACCGACCACGCCATCCGCATCTCGGAAGACATCGGCTATCCGGTGATGATCAAGGCCTCGGCCGGCGGCGGCGGCAAGGGCATCCGCGTCGCCTGGACCCGCAAGGACGTGGAGGAGGGCTTCCCCGCCGTCCGCGCCGAGGCCAAGGCCTCCTTCGGCGACGACCGGATCTTCATCGAGAAGTTCATCGAAAGCCCGCGCCACATCGAAATCCAGGTGATGGGCGACAAGCACGGCAACGTCGTCCACCTGTTCGAGCGCGAGTGCTCGATCCAGCGCCGGAACCAGAAGGTCATCGAAGAGGCGCCGTCGCCCCTGCTCGATGAAGCCACTCGCAAGAAGATGGGCGAACAGGCCGTCGCCCTGGCTAAGGCCGTCAACTACGACAGCGCCGGCACCGTGGAGTTCGTGGCCGGCCAGGACCGCAGCTTCTTCTTCCTTGAAATGAACACCCGCCTGCAGGTGGAGCACCCGGTCACCGAACTGATCACCGGCGTCGACCTGGTCGAACAGATGATCCGCTCGGCCTACGGCGAAAAGCTCGCCTTCAAGCAGGACGACCTGAAGATCAACGGCTGGGCCATGGAAAGCCGGATCTACGCGGAAGATCCCTATCGCGGCTTCCTGCCGTCCATCGGCCGTCTGGTGCGCTATTCGCCGCCGGCCGAGGGCAAGTCCGCCGACGGGACTATCGTGCGCAATGACGCCGGTGTCCGCGAAGGGGACGAGATCTCGATGTTCTACGACCCGATGATCTCCAAGCTGTCGACCTGGGGGCCTGACCGCCTGTCGGCCATCGACGCCATGGGCCGCGCCCTGGAAGACTTCCACATCGAGGGCCTGGGCCAGAACATCCCGTTCCTCGCCGCCGTGATGGACCAGGACCGGTTCCGCAAAGGAACCCTGGCCACCAGCTACATCAAGGACGAGTTCCCGGAAGGCTTCCAGGGGACCGCGCCCACCGACTTCCAGGCCGACCTGATGGCCGCCGTCGGCTGCGCCATGCACCGGACGCTCACCCGCCGGGCCTCGCCCCAGCTGGACCGCGACGACTGGGTGGTGGTCGCCGGCGCCGACACCCGCACCGTCCGCCTCTCTAACGGCGGCGACAGCTTCAAGGTCGAGCTGCCGGAGACGGGCCGCGTCCTGTCCCTGACCGACATCGCCTGGCGCCCGGGTCAGCCCCTGTTCCGGGGCAAGCTGGACGGCGTGGCCTTCACCGTCGCTGTGAAGCCGGCGGCCGAAGGCTTCGTGATCCGTCACCGCGCCTGCACGCTCAAGGTCCTGGTGCTAACCCCGCGCTCTGCCGAACTGCACCACAAGCTGCCGCCGAAAAAGGCCGCCGACACCTCCAAGATGATCCTGTCGCCCATGCCGGGCCTGGTGGTCACCCTGGACGTCGAGCTCGGCCAGCAGGTGCGCTCGGGCGAACAGGTGGCCATCATCGAGGCCATGAAGATGCAGAACATCATCCGCGCCGAACGCGACGGCGTGGTGAAGTCCGTCGGCGCCAAGTCCGGCGACAGCGTCGCCGCCGACGAAGTCCTGATCGAGTTCGCCTGAACCTGCTCCTCCCCCTCTGGGGGAGGTGGCCCAGAGGGCCGGAGGGGGCGGCCGCCGCGCAGGCCCCACCACCGCTCATCCCCGCGCAGGCGGGGATCCAAGCTGACTCGACGCTGTCACCGCAGCGGCCAGATCACCCGCCCGGCCTCGATCTCCCCGACCAGCCAGAGGTGATGGCCCCGCGCCAGCACCCATTCCAGCCGGTCGCCCCGCCAGGCGATGCGGCGCTTCTCGTGATCCGCGCCGAAGCCGTCCTTGAGGAAGGCCGCCGTGCGCCGCGCATCCACGGCGAACAGCGGCTCGGCCGCCGCATGCTTCAGCCATGCTGCAACCTGCGGAAACCGCGTCTCATCAAGCCGAAACCCCAGCGGCCTAAGGGCTGCGAGATGCGGCCACATGACGAAGTCCGCGGTCCCCGGTGCGTCCCCGCACGCCCAGGCGCCGCCATGCCGGGCGAGGAACGCTTCCGTCACCTCCAGCGCCGCGTCGATGTCCGATTGCGCCTGCTCCATCATCCCGGCCGGCGGCGCGTCGTCGCGCTCGGCCCAGGTCCAGAGCGAGGCCGTGACCACCACCGCGTCCACCTGGGTGTCGTACAGCCGTTCAAGACCCCGCACCGCCGCCCGCGCCGCAGGGGCGGCGGGCAGGATCGCTCGAGCCGGATAGCGCTCCTCCAAATAGGCCAGGATGTGGGACGAGTTCGCCACCACCACCTCGCCATCCACCAGGGTCGGGACCTCACCGCGCGGATTGACCCGGCGCAGGGCCCCCAGGTTGGCGTGCGCCAGCCCGTCCACGGCCTCGTAGCCCAGCCCCTTATAGTCCAGGGCGAGCGCCACCTTGCGGGCGAAGGGACTGAACCCGTTCGTGTAGAGCAGCATGGAGTCCGCACCTCCGCCTTCGGGGGCCGAAAGCTAGCGCCCCATGCCCCATCCCAACCCTCTCCCCGCGATCGGGGTGTGGGAGCAGCTCAGCGCAGCCCAGAACCCTCGCCCCCATCGGGGGAGAGGGCAGGGTGAGGGGGCTGTGCAGACCTCACGCCGCCGCCTTCATCTCCCCGACCGCCGGCTTGTACTTCGACACATCCGACGTGAACTCCGCATGGCCGTACCGCACGAGCAGCTTGCGGATCCGCTTCACCAGCGACTGTTCCGCCCAGCCGCGCACCCCCGGAACCGCCATCGCGACCCGGTAGAACCCGGTCCGCGCCGTCACCAGCAGCGCCACCAGAGCAAAGCAGGCCTTGTCGGCGGCAGTGATCTCCACCCCCATGGCGCGGGCCTTCTCCACGTCTCCGACCATGAACTGGCGCAGGAAGAAGATCTTCGCGAAGCCGCGCTCGATGGTGTTGTGGATGCGGTTGGCCAGGCTCTGGTCCGGCGGCAGGTAGGCGGCGAGCGTCGCGCGCACCAGCGGCCCGCAGATGTCGTCGTCGAAGCCCTTGCGAAGGCACAGGCTGCGCGCGTTCATGATCCGCACCACACCCTGCGGCGTGTCGGCCAACAGGTCCTCGGGCAGGCCCAGCAGGAAGCAGCGATAGCGCGACAGCTCCACCTGCGCCCGCTCCGTCGGCGTGAAGCTCGTCCGCCCCTCCGCCAGCAGCCGGTAGGACAACAGGAAGATCGAGATCAGGCCGGCCGGCATCTGGTCCACCTGCGGGATCGGCACGCCATAGACCTTCTGATCCCAGGCGCCGGCCCGGCGCAGCGCATTGAACCGCACCATGGAGTGCATCAGCCGCACCATGGCCGCGGCCTTGAAGCCGGCGCCGTGCCGCTCGAGCGCGCCCGGCAGGACAGTGGTGGCGAAGAAGGTCGCTGTCTCGTTCACCCGCTTGGCCGCGGTCTCATTGCCCAGCGTGCCGGTCAGCGCCATGGGCAGGGCCGAATAGGTGTTCATGAAGGTCGCTACGAAGGCGCCGCGGATCGCATAGGGGCTGAGATTGGCCGTGGCGTTCAGGTCGGCGCGGGCGCCCTCGCGCACCAGGTCCATGTCCAGCCAGTCCGGAATCCGCTCCATGTCGGCGATGAAGGCCTTCAGCTCCGGGGGCGCGTCCGGCACAGCCTCGATGCCCCGCTCGCAGGCGGTGACCAGCATGTCGATCAGCTTGCGGAACGGATAGGTCCCCATCAGCGCCGCATAGGCGTCGGCCGTGCGGTCGCCCATCAGGGTGTAGGCGCGCACCAGGTCCAGGTCTTCCTGGGTCGGCGCAACGCCCGGCGGCGTCCCGGCGCCGGCCACGCTGTCGGCCGGGTCCTGGGGGATGCGCTCCGGGACAGCGTCGAAGTCCACATCGCCATAGAGGGCGGGTAGGGCGGTCTTCTGGGCGGCCACGCGGGCGCGCACGGCGGCGATATCGATGGGCATCTGGCGTCCTTTGCGCAGAGCAGGCTTGCGTAAGCCTACGATATGTAAGCAATGCTCATGTTTCTACTCGCCTTCCGGCGGGCGGCGCCTAGGCGTTAGGAGGCGGGTCCAAGTGGCTGAAAGACAACGTAGATCGCCGCGCCAGGCCCGCGCTGGGGCCACTGTCGACGCCATCCTGCAGGCCGCCCTTCAACTTCTCAGGACCGAGGGCGGGGCGCGGTTCAACACCAACCGCATCGCCGAGGCGGCGGGGGTTAGTATCGGCACCCTCTATCAGTATTTCAGCGGCCGCCCGGCGATCCTGGCGGCGCTGGCCGAGCGTCAGGCGGTCGAGATCCGCCAGCGCATCGCGGACCTGGTGATCGCCGACCCCAGCCTCAGCGCCATCCGCGCCATCGTCCGCGTCCTGATGACCAGCGGCGAGCGGCCCGAGGTCCAGCGCCTGCTGACCGACGCCCAAGCCGAACACGCCGGAGAGGGCGCGCTCGCCGCCCACCACCTGGCCTTCCTCTCCACCATTGAGGGCCGCGCCCAGCTCGGCGTCGAGCTGACCCCGGAGAGCGCCTTCATCCTCACCCACGCCCCCATCAGCCTGCTGCGCGCCGCCGCCGCCGAACCCGCGCTGGGCCTCGACCCGCAAGCGCTGGAAGACGAACTCGTCCGCCTGATGGAGGCCTACGCGACGGCGCTGGCGGGAAGGTAGCCGACGCCTTCTCCCACAAGGGGAGAAGGGACATGAGCTCACCCCGGCTCCGAACTCACCAGTTCGATCTTGAAGATCAGCAGGCTGTTCGGCGGCACCGTGTCCTTGCCGGGCGCGCCGTAGCCGAACTCCGGGGGCAGGTAGACCTCCCATTCGTCGCCGGGCTTCATCAGTTGCAGCACGGTGATCCAGCCGGGAATCAGTTTCTGCAGCGGGAACACCGCGATCCCGTCGGACGGGCTGACCTCGGCGGAGGTGTTGAACACCTTGCCGTTCAGGAACCGGCCCTCATAGCGGACATGGACGGTGCTGGAGCGCCGGGTGATCGGGCCGTCGGCGGGGCCGGACTTCAGCACCTTGTACTGTATCGCGGGCAGGGATTTCACGCCCTCGGCCGTCGCGTTCTTGGCCAGGAAGGCGGCGTTGTCGGCCTTGGCGTCGGCGTGTGCGAGGCCTGCGGAGGCGGCGGTGAGCGCAAGGGCCAACAGGGCTGAACGCATGGGAATCTCCAGTGGAATGGCGCCTGGCCAGAGCCTCCTATATTGTCGCTGCGAAGTCATTGCGGGAGGCGTCATGGGCGGCCAGGCAGGATGGGGGGAGTTGTTCTTCTCCGCCGAAGGCCGGCTGGCGCGGGCGCCCTTCCTGATCGCCGCGGCGATTCTCACTGGCCTGGTCGCGCTCTATGAGGCCGGCACGCCGGTCACCCTGCACTGGCTGACGGGATGGTTCGTCTATCCGGCGGCGATCTATTGCGGCGCCTGCGTGCTGTCCAAGCGGCTGCACGACCGGGGCCGCACCGGCTGGTTGGCCGCCCTGGTGCTGTTCGCCATCGTCGCGGTCTGGCCCCAGCCCCTGGGCTTCTTCGACTTCCTCTGCTCCATCGCTATCATCTGGGCGGTGGTGGAGCTGGGGGTCATGCCGGGCGAACAGGGCGCAAATCGCTTCGGCATCAATCCAATTAAATAATTAAACCAAAAACTTACGGCGTTTTCGCGCTAGGTTTCGATACCACTTCATCAAGTGGCTAAACTGGCGGCGCGTCCTCGCGCACGACGCCGAACACCCGCTCGAAGCTGGCCTTCAACGCCGCATCGGCCTCGTCCATCGTCACCGGCAGTCCCAGGTCCACCAGGCTCGTCACCCCGTGCTCGGTGATGCCGCAGGGCACGATGCCGTCGAAGTGGCTCAGGTCCGGCTCGACGTTCAACGACACGCCATGGAAGCTCACCCACTTCCTCAACTTCACGCCGATGGCGGCAATCTTGTCCTCGCGCTTCGGCATGCCGCGCTCGACCCATACGCCCACGCGTCCCGGCCGAATCACGCCCTCGACGTTGAAGCTCGCCAGCGCCCCGATCACCCAGGCTTCCAGCGCCGCGACGAAGGCGCGCACGTCGCGGCCGCGCCTTGTCAGGTCCAGCATCACATAGGCCACCCGCTGTCCGGGGCCGTGATAGGTGAACTGTCCGCCCCGCGCGGTCTCGAACACCGGGAAGCGTCCGGGCTGCAGCAGGTCGCCGGCCTTGGCCGAAACCCCTGCGGTATAAAGGGGCGGATGCTCCAAGAGCCAGACGAGCTCGCCCGCGCTCCCTTCGGCGATGGCTTGGGCGCGGGCCTCCATGGCCGCCACGGCCTGGGGATAGTCGACATATCCGGGCGAGATCGCCCAGCCCGCGGCCTGTCCGTCGTCGCGTCCGAAAAGCGGCGCTTCGGGTTCGGGATTTAACGAGCGGTCAAGCATGTCAGCTTCAATGTGGGGGCCAAGTCGCACGGGCGCCATCCGCGCTCGGCTGCATAAGCGTTCCGGGGTGTCTAGTCTTGGGTCAAGTTAACGCCGTCAATGTCGAGATCGCCGTGGTTCTCGGCCGCTCGGTCCTTCCCATGCAGCAACTACTGCGCATGGGCCGCGGGGCGGTGATTCCCCTGGACGCCACCGTGAACGAGGAAGTCTGGATCCTGGCCAACAACCACCCTGTCGCCCGCGGGGAAATCCAGATCAATGACGACCGCATCTCCATCGCGGTCACCCGCGCGGCGGACGTCTACGACTACATGGCCGGCGGCATCAGCTAACGGCGCTTGCGCGCGGCGGAGCGGTTTGCTAACCCCGCGCCTCACCACGAGCGGTCGTGGCGGAATTGGTAGACGCGCAGCGTTGAGGTCGCTGTGGGGCAACCCGTGGAAGTTCGAGTCTTCTCGACCGCACCAGTGAATCAGGGTCTTTCCCAGGAAGAAATCATATCGATCCGAAGCTGACGGAGGTCCGCGATGAGCCGCGAAACGGCCGACCTGACCGAAGCCAAGGACCGTGTGACTTCCGAAGTGGAAGAAGACCTTGAAGACCTCGCCCTTGGCGAGGACTACGCTCTAAATCCGGACTATGTGGCCATCGTCGCCGACGCCCTGGATCGCGGCGACGCCGAGAGGCTGAGCGAGCTCTTGGGCGCGCTGCGGCCCGCCGACGTCGCCGACCTGATGGGCTTCCTGTCGGCCGGTGATCGCGAGGAGGTGCTGGCCCACCTCGATCCCGAAGCCCTGGCCGAAGTGCTCTCCGAACTCGATCCGGAGATTCGCGAAGACATCCTCGAGCACGTGCCGTCCCCCATCCTGGCCAAGGCGCTGGGGGAGATGGATTCGGACGACGCCGTCGACGTGGTCGAGGACCTGGAGGACGACAAGCGCGCCCAGGTGCTTGCCGCCATGCCGGAGATGGAGCGCGCAGCCATCGAGACCTCGCTGGCCTATGAGGAAGAGACCGCCGGTCGCCTCATGCAGCGCGAAGTGGTCTGGGCGCCGCAGTTCTGGACGGTGGGCCAGACCATCGACCACTTCCGTCGGGAAGGCGACGACCTGCCCGAGCTGTTCTTCGACATCTATGTGGTCGACCCGTCGCATAAGCCCGTGGGCGCAGTGCCGGTCAGCCACCTCCTGCGCACCCGCCGTGACACGCCGATCGCCCAGATCATGGAGCCGGTCAGCGAGATCCCGGTGGAGATGGACCAGGAAGAGGTCGCCTACATCTTCGACAAGTACCACCTGATCTCGGCCCCGGTCGTGGAGCCCGGCGGGCGGCTGGTCGGCCAGATCACCGTCGACGACATCGTCGGCGTTATCCAGGAAGAGAGCGAAGAAGACATCCTGGCCCTGGCCGGTGTGTCCGACGCCGGTCGTGACGCGAGCGTCGCCGAGACGGTGCGCACCCGTCTGCCCTGGCTGTTGATCAACACGGTCACCGCCGCCATGGCCGCCAGCGTCATCGGCGCTTTCCAGGGCGAGATCACCAAGCTGGTCACCCTGGCCATGCTGATGCCCATCGTCGCCAGCCTGGGCGGCAACGCCGGCACCCAGACCTTGGCCGTCGCGGTCCGCGGCCTGGCCAATCGCGAACTGTCCGCCGCCAATGCGGTGCGCACGGTCCTGCGAGAACTGGTGGTCGGCCTGGCCAATGGCCTGACGCTCGGCGCCCTGATGGGCGGGGTCAGCTATCTGCTGTTCCACGACCCCCGGCTCAGCCTGACCTTCGGCCTGGCACTGATCGTGAATCTGTTCGTGGCGGCCCTGGCCGGCGCCATGGTGCCCCTGGCCCTGGAGAAGTTCGGGCGCGATCCGGCGGTCTCCTCATCGGTGTTCGTGACCTTTGTCACCGACTTCACAGGCTTTTTCGCCTTCCTGGGCCTGGCCGCGGTTATCCTGCTTTAGTTCGGCCCCTATCTTGCCCGTAGAGGTGTGGACCCCAGGGTCCATGTCTCAATTTGGGTCAGCAGGCATGAAACCGCGCCATCAGATCTCCCGCGCCGCGATCGACTTGATCAAGCGGTTTGAAGGGTATCGTAAGAAGTCCGCGCGCCTGCCCGATGGGCGGTGGACGATCGGCTATGGCCACACCCTGACGGCCCGCGAAGGGGTCGAGGTCACCGAACAGGACGCCGAAGCGCTCCTGATGTACGACCTGATCGCCGTCGCCCATTCGGTGAACGAGTGGACCTTCACGCCGCTCACCCAGAACCAGTTCGACGCCCTGTGCGCCTTCGCCTTCAACATCGGCGTGGACAATTTCCGTCGCTCGTCGGTGCTGCGCCGGGTCAACGAGGGCCAGCTGCTGCAGGCCGCCTGCGCCATGGAGCTGTGGCGCAAGGCCGACTTCGAGGGCGAGCGGATCGTCATCGACGCCCTGGTCCGTCGCCGCTCGGCCGAAAAGACCCTGTTCCTCACCCCGGCCCATGGCTGGGTCCCGGCGCCGTCGCCGATCCTGCGTCCCAATGTGGACATGGACGCCACCGGTCTGGTGCCGCGTGAGACCCCGACTGTGGTCAAGGCGCCGATGGACGGTCCCGAAGCCGTCGTGGTCCGCGACACCGGCGCCGCGCCGATACTGCCCGTGGTGCCGGAAGAGGAGGGGCCCAGCCCCACCCAGACCGCCGCCGCCGTGGTGACCTCGCGCCTGTCCACCATCTTCCGTGAGCCTGAGGCCCCCAAGGCCGAGCCGCAGCCCGAACCCGAAGCCGCGGCCGAGCCGGTCCCAGTGATGGAGCCCGAGCCTGCGCCTGCGCCGCAAGCTGCTCCCGTCTTTGCGCCGGCGCCATCGCCGGAGCCCGAGACCACGCGGTCCATCGCCCCGCCGATGCTGGTGGAGGTGACGCCCGCGCCTGAACCGGCCCGACCCGCCTTTGCGCCGGCCGATCCGCCGCCTCCGCCGCCCGCGCCCATCGCCATGGCCGCCGGTGACCGGGCCTTTGTGCTGACCCCGCCGGAGCCGGAAGAGCCGGCCGCGGAGCCCGCCCTGCGGCTGGACCTGCCGACCCCGGCCAATGAAGCCGGCCCGACCCTGTTCGATCCGCGCCCGGCCGTGGCCAATGACGAGCTGGCCCAGCCCGAGCCGCCGCCGGCCCCGGCCCGTCGGATCATCATCGACGACACCCTGGAGTTCGACCCGGACTTCGACAGCATTCCGCCCGAGCAGCCGAAGCTGAGCCTGCTGCCGCTGATCGCCCTGGCGGTGACCGGCCTGGCCTTCTTCGCGGGCGGCCTGTTCTGGGCCGCCAGCGTGCCGCCCGATGTCGAGAGCGGCCTGTTCAACCCCATGACCGTGGGCTGGATGGCCGGGATCGCCGGCATCGGCTTCTTCGGCGTCGCCGCCTACCTGATGCTGGGCCGCCTGGGCCATGTCGAGGCCGACGACGGCGACGAGGAATTCGCCGGCTAAACCTCGAAACGAGGCTGATCTGTTCAGAAGGGCTCGCCATCGGCGGGCCCTTCGTCGTTTTCGGACATCTCGCGGGGCGGCTGGCGCCATGCTAGGTCGGTGGCATGACCGGAAACACTGGACCCGCGCTGGATTTCGCCCTGGGCGAGACCGCAGACGCCATCCGCGAGACGACGGCGCGCTTCGCCGCCGACCGCATCGCCCCCATCGCCGCCGACATCGACCGCGACAACAGCTTCCCCCGCCATCTGTGGCCTGAGATGGGGGCGCTCGGCCTCCACGGGATCACGGTGGAGGAGCAGTTCGGCGGCCTGGGCCTGGGCTATCTCGAACACGTTGTGGCCATGGAGGAGGTGTCCCGCGCCTCGGCCTCGGTGGGCCTCAGCTATGGCGCGCACTCAAACCTGTGCGTGAACCAGATCCGCCGCTGGGCCACGGACGAGCAGAAGCGGCGCTACCTGCCCGGCCTGATCAGCGGCGAGTATGTCGGCGCCCTGGCCATGAGCGAGGCGGGGGCCGGCTCCGACGTGGTCTCCATGCGCCTGCGCGCGGAGCGCCGCGGCGACCGGTTCCTGCTGAACGGGACCAAGTTCTGGATCACCAACTCGCCGCACGCCGATGTGCTCGTGGTCTACGCCAAGACCGACCCGGACCAGGGCGGCAAGGGCATCACCGCCTTCCTGATCGAGAAGGGGATGAAGGGCTTCAGCGTCTCGCCCAAGCTGGACAAGATGGGCATGCGCGGCTCCGACACCGCCGAGCTGGTGTTTGAGGACTGCGAGGTCCCGGAAGAGAACATCATGGGCCCGTTCAACGGCGGGGTCGGGGTGCTGATGAGCGGCCTGGACTATGAGCGGGCGGTGCTGTCGGCCGGTCCTTTGGGCATCATGCAGGCCTGTCTGGACGTGGTCCTGCCCTATGTCCGCGAGCGCAAACAGTTCGGCAAGCCGATCGGGTCGTTCCAACTGATGCAGGCCAAGGTCGCCGACATGTACGTCGCCCTGAACTCGGCTCGGGCCTATGTCTACGCCGTGGCGCGCGCCTGCGACGCCGGCCTGACGACGCGGTTCGATGCGGCCGGCGCGATCCTGATGGCGTCCGAGAATGCGGTGAAGGTGTCGCTGGAGGCGATCCAGGCCCTGGGCGGCGCGGGCTATACCCGCGACTTCCCGGTGGAGCGGTTCCTGCGCGACGCCAAGCTGTACGACATCGGCGCCGGCACCAATGAGATCCGCCGCTATCTGATCGGTCGGGAGCTGATCGGCGCGTGAGGATCGCCGCGTGCCTTGGCCTGGCGCTGTGGCTAGCTGGAGCAGGCCTCGCCTCGGCGGCCTGTCCGCAGGGCCAGGTCCCGGCGCGGGAGGTGCGGCTCTATCTCGGCCGTAACATCGCTGGCCAGCCTGCGGTCAGCGAAGCGGACTTCACCGCTTTTCTGGATGCTGAGGTCACGCCGCGGTTTCCGGATGGTCTGACGGTGCTGGACGCCCAGGGGCGCTGGCGAAGCGGAGCCGGCGCCATCGAGGGCGAGGCGTCCAAGGTCCTGGTGCTCATCCTGCCGTCGCATGAGCGCCAGGCGGACGCCGGGTTGGCGGCCATCCGCGACGCCTATCGACGCGCCTTCTCGCAGGAAAGCGTGCTGATGACCTCCCAGACGGTCTGCGCGAACTTCTGACCCCAAATGAAAGGCCGCGCGCACGACAAGCGTGGCGCGGCCCAACGAGTGCGATTTCGGGGAGGGGGGCGCCGCCCGCGGGGGGCTGCGGACGGCGCCTGGGGTCTCAGGCGGAGATATCCACCGCGTGAGACATACGTTGCGCCGCCTGCTTGGCCGCATGGACGGCGGCGTCGGATTCGGACTGCGCCCGCTGGCGGGCCGCCTTGCGGGCTTCCTGGGCTTCGGTGGTCAAGCGGATCGTGTCCGCATTGGCTCGAGCGACGACTTCCATGTCCTTTTCCGTCTTCTCCTTGTTGGCGGTCTTCTGGGGCGAAGCGGGGTCTATGCCCTGCTTGGCGTACTCTCGATCGGTGTTGTCGCGGCACCGGTACCCGTTCACAACGTCCATGCGCGCCTCCGTGAATTTCCCACGCAGGATTGCATATCCGTCGCTAAGGCTTTGTTCAGAAACGGGGTTAGCGGATTTCAAGCATGTTTCGGACATGCGAAGGGCCGCTCCCGGTGGGGAGCGGCCCTTCCATAGTCGGTCCGCAGCGCGGAACCGTACCCAGCCCGAAGGCTTAGGCGCGGACCTCGTTGACGGAGGTCCAGGTCACGGTCACCGAACTACGGTTTGAACTATGAGACACTGGGTCACCTCCTTTCAGCTGTTGAACAGGACTCTCAATATGGGCCTGTTTTTCGAGCATGCAAATGCGGTGCTGCGCCGCTGGCCGGAATTCACCCGGCTGCCGCAGTTGGCGGCGCCGGGTCGCGGCGGCCAGGGCGGCGGCGCAGCTCGGTGATGGGGCGCTTCAGCTTGGCCAGGGCGTCCTTCATCGCCTGGTAGCCGGCGGCGACCGCAGGGGCGTAGGCGCCCCAGTCCCGGATCTCCACCCCCGCCACTTCCGGCGCGACCAGCACGTCGGTAGCTTCCCGCGCGGCGACATGGTCGCGCCAGGACGAGACCGTCGCGGCCCGCATCAGCAGGGAGACGATGGGCGGGCCCTTGCGCCACTGGCCCGACAGGATCCAGCGCCAGACCGACTGGGGGCGGGCGACGTCGTCGGCGGTGATGGAGCGGCCTCGGGTGACGTCCACCCCGACGATGGGCCCGGGCTGGAAGACGCGCATGACGTCGGCCGGGAAGTTCTTCAGCACCGCGCCGTCCACCAGGACGTCATTGTGGTCGGTGGCCGGCGGCAGGACGCCGGGCAGGGAGATGGTCGCGCGCAGGGCGTCGCGCAGCAGGCCCCGGCGGTGCACCTGATAGGCGCCCTTGGTCAGGTTCGAGGACACACAGAAGAAGGGCAGCCAAAGGTCGGCGATCTGGGTCTCGCCGAAATGGGTCGTCAGGCGTTCCCGGACCTTGTTGCCCAGGGTCATGGCCAGCAGCGGGAAGGCGATATCGTCCAGCGGGCTGGTGTTGACGAAGGCGTCCTGGATGCGGTGGTCCATTTCCGGACCGTCCCAGCCCATGGCCACGCCCGCGGCGATGATGGCCCCCATGGAGACCCCGCCGACGAAGTCGATGGGCGTGCCCTGTTCGCGCAGCGCCCGGATCGCGCCGATATGGGCATAGGCGCGGGCGCCGCCGCCGGACAGGACGAGGCCCACGGCCTGGCCGGTCAGGATCCGGGCGATGCGCTTGAAGTCTTCCGCATTTTCGCGGCGGATGTGGAACAGACGCGCCGGCTGGGCGGCGTCCATCCAGGCCTCCGAGCCCTGGGGTCGTACGCAGTCCCGCTTTTGGACGAGGATCAGGTCGGCCAGGTTCTGGGCCTGCAAGGGGTCGCGGTCGGTCAGGACCCCGGCGGCCGGCGGCGGCAGGTCGCCGCGCCCGACCCGGAACAGTCGATCCACCTGGCGCGACACCACCTGACGCCAGCCCAGGTCGCTGGGCTCGGCGGCGTAGAGCACGAAGTCGTACTCCCGCTCGACGTCGGAGAACCATTCGGTGGGGGCGTGCTGGGCCTCCGCCCCGATGACGGTGACCATGTAGCCCAGCCGCCCGATCTCGCGCGCCACCCGGTCCACCAGCGGGCGGATGGGCACGGTCTCGCCGACCCCGATGAAGCCATAGACAGAGGGCTCGCCCACCGACGCCTTGGTGGCGGCCTGGCGGCTGCGCAGGATCATCAGCCGGGCCAGCTCGGTCATCACCGCCGGGTCGTCTTCCGCCGCCTCGAAGAAGATGTCGCGGGGCAGGGCGAAGATCTCGGAGTCCCGCAGGGCCACCACATGACCGGAGTGCGGCGCGCCGGCGATCAGGGCCATTTCCCCCGCCGGCTCACCCGGTCGGATGACGCCCAGGAACTGCAGTTCCTGGCCTTCCTCGCCACGAAAGGCGCCGAGCCGGCCAGCGCGCAGGAAGTAGAGTTGATTGGAAGGCTCGCCGGCCTTGTAGAGCGTGGCGCCGCCGGGCAGCGAGAACCACACGGCCTCGCCCTGGGCGCGCTCGTCCTCGAACAGGCGCGCCAGGGCCGAATCGGTAGGGATGTCCGGCAGATTGCCCACGGATCGGGAGCCTAGCGTGCGTCGTCGCACCCGGCTATGCCTGCCACATGCCCCTGATCAAGACCTCGATCCAACCCCAGAGCGACACCTTCCAGGCCAATGCGCGGCTCAACCGCGGCCTCGTCGACCAGCTGCGCGACCGCGCGGCCCAGGCCGCCCTCGGCGGGCCGGAGGATACGCGCAAGCGGCATGTGACCCGCGGCAAGCTGTTGCCGCGAGAGCGCGTCATGCGATTGCTGGACCCGGCCGCGCCCTTCCTGGAGATCGGCGCCCTGGCCGCCCACGGGCTCTATGGCGATGAAGCGCCCGGCGCCGGGGTCATCGCGGGGGTCGGGCGCGTGTCGGGGCGCGAGGTGATGATCATCGCCAACGACGCCACGGTGAAGGGCGGCGCCTACTTCCCGATGACGGTGAAGAAGCACCTGCGCGCCCAGGAAATCGCCCGGGAAAATCGGCTGCCTTGCGTCTATCTGGTCGACTCCGGCGGGGCGAACCTGCCGCACCAGGCCGAGGTGTTTCCCGACCGCGAGCACTTCGGCCGCATCTTCTTCAACCAGGCCCGGATGAGCGCCGAAGGCATCGCCCAGATCGCCTGCGTCATGGGGTCTTGCACGGCCGGCGGCGCCTATGTGCCGGCCATGTCCGACGAGACGGTGATCGTCCGCGGCGCCGGGGAAGACAGTCAGGGCACCATCTTCCTGGGCGGCCCGCCGCTGGTGAAGGCCGCCACGGGCGAGGTGATCAGCGCCACCGACCTGGGCGGGGCCGACGTGCACGGCCGTCGCTCCGGCGTGGTCGACCATGTGGCCGCCGACGACGAGCACGCCCTGCAGATTGTCCGCTCCATCGTCGCTAACCTGAACACCACCAAGCCTGCGGATGTGGTGCTGGCCGAGCCCAGGCCGCCGGCCTACGACCCGGAGGAGCTCTATGGGATCGTGCCGGCCGATGTCCGCGCCCCCTATGACGTGCGCGAGGTGATCGCCCGCATCGTCGACGGCTCGGAGTTCGACGAGTTCAAGGCGCTGTACGGGACCACCCTGGTCACCGGCTTCGCCCGCATCTGGGGCCAGCCGGTGGCGATCCTGGCCAACAATGGCGTGCTGTTCTCCGAGAGCGCCCTGAAGGGCGCGCACTTCATAGAACTGGCCTGCAAGCGCAAGATTCCATTGGTGTTCCTGCAGAATATCTCCGGCTTCATGGTCGGCGGGAAGTACGAAGCCGGCGGCATCGCCAAGGACGGCGCAAAGCTGGTCACGGCGGTGGCCAGCGCAGAGGTTCCGAAGTTCACCGTGCTGATCGGCGGCTCGTTCGGGGCCGGCAACTACGGCATGTGCGGCCGCGCCTATTCGCCGCGCTTCCTGTGGACCTGGCCGAACAGCCGGATCAGCGTCATGGGCGGGGAGCAGGCGGCCAGCGTGCTGGCCACCATTCGCCGCGACGGGATCGAGGCCAAGGGCGGCCAGTGGCCAGCCGCGGAGGAGGAGGCCTTCAAGGCGCCGGTCCGCGCCCGCTACGAGGAAGAGGGGGATCCCTACTTCGCCACCGCCCGGCTCTGGGACGATGGGATCATTGACCCGGCCCAGACCCGCGACGTGCTGGGCCTGTCCATCTCGGCGGCCCTGAATGCGCCGATCCCGGAGACCCGGTTCGGCGTCTTTAGGATGTAGATCAGCCGCCGACGGCGGCGCGGGCCACCTGGCCGGCGAGCATGCCCAGGCTGGCGGCGCAGGCCGCGAAGCCGATCAGGAAGGCGATGCGGGCGCGGCGCTCGGTCTTGGGATCGATGCGGCGGACCTGGCGCTCACGACGCACGCCGGTCGACATCAGTTGGGTCAGCGACAGGCCTGAGCCCTGGCGATCCATAGCGAGACGCATGACAAAGTCCTTTCGGGCCGTGGGGGAGACGGCCCCGTCCGAGTTTATCTGATGCGCGAACGGCCCACGGGGGAGGAGAAGTTCGCACAATGGGCCTGCCGCTGGGTCGGCCCCAACGGCGGGGACCGTTAACCGTGGCGGGTCGCCATCGGTCAAGCTTGAAAGCGCCCGGCGGGGGCTCATTGCGGGTATAGTGCCGCCTCAAGCGTGTGGTGTTGGGCGGAATAAAACTCAAGCGGGCGGGAATCGTACACGCGCCATGGGCAGAAGTCGGCTTCCGGGCTATCTGGGGGCGAACAGTTCCCGCGAGGTCCTTCATGTCCAATCCCATCGCTGATCCTCTCGTTGAAGGCGTTGATTCCGACGCCAGCTCCGCTCTCGTGCGGATCGCCGCGACCGCCGAAGGCGTCGTCGAGGTGGTGCTCAATCGGCCGGAGCGGAAGAACGCCTTCGACGCCGCGCTGATCGCCGCCCTGCATGAGGCCTTCCTGACCCTGCACGGCTCTGAGCATGTGCGGGTGGTGTTCATCCGCGGTGCGGGCGAGACCTTCTGCGCCGGGGCCGACCTGGACTGGATGCGCGCCGCAGCGGACTACAGCGAGGCGGAGAACCGCGACGACGCCATGCAAATGGCGAAGATGTTCAAGGCCTTGTGGGACATTCCTGCCCTGACCGTGGCGGCGGTCGAGGGCGGCGCCTACGGCGGCGGCGCCGGCCTGGCGGCGGCCTGCGACCTGGCCATCGCCACGCAGGACGCCAAGTTCAGCTTCTCCGAGGTCCGGCTGGGCCTCGTGGCGGCGACCATCAGCCCCTATGTCGTGGCCGCCATTGGCCCGCGTCAGGCCCGCGCCCTGTTCGCCACCGGGCGGGTGTTTGACGCCGCCCACGCCGAGCGGATCGGGCTGGTGACTGAGGTGGTTGAGGATCGCAACGCCATGGCCGACGCCTGTGAGCGCATCGCCGGCCAGATCATGGTTTGCGCCCCGGGCGCGGTCGCCGCCTCCAAGGCGCTGGTGAACGACGTGGCGGGCCGCGAGATCGACCACGGCCTGATGGAAGACACCGCCAAGCGCATCGCGCGCGCCCGCGTGGGGGATGAGGGTCAGGAAGGCGTCCGCGCCTTCCTTGAGAAGCGCAAGCCCAGCTGGGCGCAGTAGGTCGCGGGACAGGGGGGACGCATGACCGGGGCAGACCTGGAGGCCGCCGCGGCGGACTCGATGAAGTCGTTCGTTCGGCGCAAGCCGAAGGCTTTCACGGATCAGGGCAAGCCGTGCGCCAACTGCGGCGCGCCCCTGGAAGGCTGGTGGTGCCACGTCTGTGGCCAGAACGCCGACAATCACCGCCGGTCGATCCTGCACCTCACCTGGGAAGCCATCGAGGGGATGTTCCACCTCGATGGGCGCCTGGCCCAGACCCTGCCCCTGTTGTTCTTCAAGCCGGGCGTCCTGGCCAAGGACCTCATGGAAGGCCGGATCATGCGGCACGCGCCGCCGTTCCGGACCTTCCTGGTCGCTCTTCTGCTGTTCATCTTCGCGGCTGAACACGCCATCCATACGGTCCAGCACAATCTGGAACATGCCTGGGAAGAGCGCGCCGAGCGGATGAAGACGCCTGAGGGCCGCAAGTCCGAGGCTGAGCGGCTTCGCACCCAGGCCAACGTCGCCAAGACCGAAGCTCTGAAGGCCCTCGCCAAGAGCCGCGACGAGGCCATCCGCGACAAGGACGCCACCCCAGCCAAGGCGCAAGCTGACTACGCCCAGGCCGAGCGGCTGGTGCTGCAGCAGTACGACCGCGCCATCGCCCGGGCCCAGAAGATCGAAACCGATCCCGAGGCCGCGGTGAAATCGGCCGAGGAGAGCGGCTCCATGGGCAAGGCCGCAGCCGATCAGGTCCGCGCCCTCGACATCGAGGCGACGGGCGCAAAGGCGGTCGAGGGCGGCCATGCCAAGGGCGACTCAGCGATCGATCCCGCCTGGTTCCAGGCCCAGATCGCCAAGGCGCTGGAAAACCCGGAGTACTATTTCACCGTGATGTTCGGCTGGGCTCACCGGCTGGCGGTGCTGCTGCTGCCGATCCTGGGGCTCAGCCTGACCCTGGTCTACGTCAATCGCCGACAGTTCTATGTCTATGACCACCTGCTGGTGGCGACCAACCTGTTGTCCTTCGCCTTCCTGACCAACGCTCTGGGCCTCGTCCTGCCCTGGTCGGTCGGCAAGTACTGGTTCCTGCTGCTGATGTTCTGGACCCCGGTCAATCTGTACCAGACCCTGAGGGGCGGTTATGGATCGACGGTGATCGGCGCGGTGTTCAAGTCGGGCGTCGTGTGGTTCGTCAGCGTGACGGCCTTCACAACCCTGCTGCTCGCCCTGATGTTCTTCACCCTGTCCCAGCTCTAGGACCTTCGCTTGATCCGTTCCGTCCTCGTCGCCAATCGTGGGGAGATCGCCCGCCGCGTGTTCCGCACCGCTCGCCGCCTGGGGATCGCCACCGTGGCGGTCTATTCGGAGGCTGACGCGTCGGCGCCGCATGTGCGCGAAGCCGACCAGGCGGTGCTGATCGGTCCCGCGGCCGCGCGCGAGAGCTATCTGGTCGGGGAGAAGATCATCGCCGCGGCCCTGGAGACAGGGGCCGAGGCGATCCATCCTGGCTATGGCTTCCTGTCCGAGAACGCCGAGTTCGCCGAAGCGGTGGTGGCCGCGGGCCTGGTCTGGATCGGCCCGCCGCCGGCCGCCATCCGCGCCATGGGATTGAAGGACGCCGCCAAGGCTCTGATGCAGCAGGCCGGCGTGCCGGTGACGCCGGGCTATCTGGGCGAGGACCAGTCCCTGGACCGGCTGCAGGCCGAGGCGGACCGGACCGGCTATCCGGTGCTGATCAAGGCGGTGGCCGGCGGCGGCGGCAAGGGCATGCGCAAGGTCGAGGCGGCCGGTGACTTCGCCGCCGCGCTCGCCTCCTGCCAGCGCGAGGCCAAGGCCGCGTTCGGCGACGACCGGGTGCTGATCGAGAAGTACGTCACCCGGCCCCGGCACATCGAGGTCCAGGTGTTCGGCGACAGCCACGGCCAGGTGGTCCACCTGTTCGAGCGTGACTGCTCCCTGCAGCGCCGCCACCAGAAGGTCATCGAAGAGGCGCCCGCGCCGGGCATGAGCCCCGAGGCCCGCGCCGCTGTGACGGACGCCGCGATCAAGGCGGCCCGCGCGGTGAACTATGTGGGCGCCGGCACGGTGGAATTCATCGCCGACGCCTCCGAAGGCCTGAAGCCTGACCGCATCTGGTTCATGGAGATGAACACCCGCCTGCAGGTGGAGCACCCGGTCACCGAGATGGTCACCGGCGTCGACCTGGTGGAATGGCAGTTCCGTGTCGCCTCGGGCGAAGCCCTGCCTCTGGCCCAGGACCAGATCAAGCTGAGCGGACACGCCCTGGAAGCGCGGCTCTATGCGGAGAACTCGGCCAGCGGCTTCCTGCCGTCCATCGGCGTGCTGGAGCACTTCCGCCTGCCCGGCGACATCCGCGTCGACAGCGCGGTGGAGGAGGGCGACGAGGTCAGCCCGTTCTACGACCCGATGATCGCCAAGCTCATCGCCCACGCTCCGACCCGCGAGGGGGCCAGCGACCGCCTGGCCCAGGCCTGCGCCGAGGTCGAGGTCTGGCCGGTGAAGACCAACGCCGGCTTCCTGGCCCGTTGCCTGGACCATCCGGCCTTCATCGCCGGCGATGTCGACACCGGCTTTATCGGCGCGCACCAGGACGACCTGGCCCAGCCTCAGGGGCCGTCTGACGAGGCCTTGGCGGTCGCCGCCGCGGCCGCCCTGGGCGACCAGGAGGGCCCGGCCTCGCCCTGGCGCGACCTGACCGGCTTCCGGCTCAACGCGGCGCCGGAGACCCGGGTGCGACTGTTCCTGGACGGCGAGCCGATCCTGGCCGCCCTGCCGGAGGGCGACGTCGAGGCCGATGTGCTGATGACCGAGGATGAGGTCGTCGTCTTCGAAGCCGGCGAGGCCTACGCCTTCGCCATCCGCCCGCCGGTGGCCGACCTGGGCGAGAGCGCTGGCGACGGCCAGATCCTGTCGCCCATGCCGGGCAAGGTGGTCTCCGTCTCGGTCGCCGTGGGCGACAAGGTGGCCCGCGGCCAGCTGATCCTGACCCTGGAGGCCATGAAGATGGAGCACGGCCTGACCGCGCCCTTCGACGGCGAGGTCGAGGCGCTGTTGGTGTCAGCAGGGGACCAGGTGAGCGAGGGCGTCTCGCTGGCCCGGCTGCAGGCCGCCGAATGACCGTTCACATGATCCGCCTGTGCGTGGGCTGCGACACCATCGAAGACCTGGTGGAGTGGCATGGGACGGGAAACCGGCCTTGGGCCCTGCACACCCGCATGACGCCCAAGCGGGTGGATGAGCTGCTGGACGGCGGCTCCATCTACCGCATCTTCAAGGGCATGATCCTGTGCCGCCAGCGCCTGCTGGAGATCCGCACGGTGGGCGAGGGCGTGACCTCGCACTGTGAGATCCTGCTGGACCCGGAGATCATCCGCGTGGTCCCGACGCCCCGACGGGCCTTCCAGGGCTGGCGCTATCTCGATCCCAAGGACGCCCCTGCCGACCTGTCGGACAGCGGCGGCGAGGAAATTCCAGATGAGCTGGCCCGCCAGCTGCGGGAAGCCGGGGTCTGGTGATCAGACCGCCAGGTTGTCGATCAGCCGGGTCTTGCCCATCACCGCCGCCGCCAGCAGCCGCGCCTCGCCATTGATCGGGCCTGGGCCCAGGCGCGCCAGGTTCGCCGCGCCACGGGCTTCGAAATAGTCGATGCGGCCAAAGCCGGCGGCCTCGAGCGCCGCGCGGCCCTCGGCCTCCACCGCGTCCACCGGGTCGCCGGCGCGCAGGC